>JANNHX010000172.1:0-9315 GCA_031404615.1 Chloroflexota bacterium | reverse complement strand
CAGCATCATGACCCACGCGTTCATGTACGGGACGGCGACCTTCGAGGGCATCCGCGGCTACTGGAATGCGGAGCAGGAGACGCTCTACGTCCTGTTCGTGCGGGAGCACATGGAGCGCATCCGCAACAGCGCCAAGATGCTGCAGATGGAGAACCTGCCGCCGGTGGACGAGCTCGTCGAGATCGTCCTCGAGACGGTCCGCCGCAACCACTACCGCGAGGACGTCTACATCCGCCCGTCGTTCTACAAGAGCACGAAGGCGATCGGCGTCCGGCTGCACCACCTCGACCACGAGCTCTATGTCATCACTTCGCCCTTCGGGAACTACATCGACATCGAGAAGGGCGTCCGGGTCATGACCAGCACCTGGCGCCGGAACGCGGATGAGGCGCTGCCGGCCCGCGGCAAGATCGTGGGCGGGTACGTGAACATGGCGTTCCAGAAGTCCGAGGCGGAGCTCAACGGCTTCGACGAGGCCCTGGTGATGACCGCCGACGGCCACGCGTCCGAGGCGTCAGCCGCGAACCTGTTCATGGTCCGCGACGGCGTCGTGATCACCCCGCCGGTGTCGGACGACATCCTCGAGGGCGTGACCCGCAAGGCGCTCCTGACGCTGGCGAAGGACCTGGGCATCCCGACCGAGGTCCGCTCGATGGACCGCTCCGAGCTCTACATCTGCGACGAGATCTTCCTGTGTGGGACCGGCGTTCAGGTCAGCCCGGTCATCGAGATCGACCACCGCGCGGTGGGGACGGGCGCCATCGGGCCGATCGCCCGGCAGATCAGCAAGCACTACTTCTCCGCGGTGCGCGGCAACGACCCGGCCTACGCGGGCTGGCTCACCCCCATCGAGGGGTAGCGCAGGGGACGGGCCCCGCGCAGGTCACGGCTCCCGGGCCTCGGAACGGGTGAGGCGACGCCGTCAACCGACGGCGTCGATCTCCTTGTTCGGGGCGTCACGGCCCAGCGTGAGGATGAGGTCCATGGTGACCGTCGGGTCCGTCACGGGGACCACGGTGGTCTTGTAGACCTTCTCCAGGAACTTGATGGTCTCCGGCATCTCCGCCTCGGCGCCGTTGTAGACCTCGATCCGGGTCGTGGCGAGCTGGTTCGCTATCTTCTTGACGGGCGCCGACGCTTCGATGCCGTTGAAGGCCAGGTAGTCGGCCGTCTTGCTGCTCAGGCCGTCCCGGCCGGACGCGTTGTACACCCAGACGCGTGCCGACTCGGCGCCCAGCCGCTCGCGCTGCGCCATCAGCGCCGGGCTCACCGAGAAGGCCTCGGTGACCGCCTTGCGGATCCGGACGATGTTGGGCGTGATGACGTAGCCGCGCGAGTCGCCCTGGGGCTCCGCCGCGTAGTAGAACGGCGAGAACACGTAGGAGCGGATGTTCCTGGTGTCGACGCCCTCCGCGAGGGCGAGCAGCTTGGGCAGCTCCCTGGTCGGGATGTCGGTCCTGACCGACTTGCCGACGTCCTTGATGAGCTGGTCGAGGTTGGCGATGATCGCCTGGACGCTCATCTGCTCCTTGAGCGACACGAGGACGCGCTGCTGGCGCCGTCCGCGGTCGAAGTCGCCGCCGGCCGCGCGATGTCGGGAGCGGGCGTAGCGGAGCGCCTCGCCGCCGGTCATGTGCTGCGGCCCGGCCGGGATGTAGATCCGGGTCAGGTAGCCGGCGCCGGCCGGGTACTGGCTCTCGTAGACCGGCATCTGGACGTTGACCTGGACGCCGCCGATGGTGTTCACGACGTCCCTAAAGCCCTGGAAGTCCACCTTGACGTAGTAGCGGATTTCCAGCTCGTACAGCTTGCCGAGGATCGCCTTGAGCGAGTTGAACCCGCGGGCCTGGGCGGTCTTGCCCGGCCACAGGTCGGTCCGATTCCGGTTCTGGTTGTACCAGCTGTTGATCTTGCCGCCGTACACGGAGCCCCAGAGCGAGCGCGCGTTGTCGGGGACGGGGACGTCCACCATGTCGCGCGGGACCTGGAACATGGCGACCTGCCTGGTCTCGGGGTCGATGGAGACCACGATCAGGGTGTCGGTGTTGAAGCTCCCCCCGTCACCCTCGCGTGCGTCGACGCCGATCGCGAGGATGTTGAGGCGCTCCTTGCCGTCCCAGGGCGGCAGGGTGGGGGCGAGCGTGCCCTGCGCGGACGGGTCCGGCGTCTGGGCGCCCGTGGTGGGGCTCGCGGATGGAGCATGCGAGCCGCCCGGCGCGGGCTCCCTGCTCGCGTCCGGCGACTCGGAAGCCGTGCTGTTGTCGCACTCGGGTCCGGGATCCTCGGAGAACAGGCAGTTCACGAGGTTCATCGCGAGGACGTCGTACTTGCCCACGACGACGTGGCCGGCGCCGATGACCAGGATCACGGCCAGCAGCCCGGCGATCGAGAGCGGGTGCAGCGGCAGCTTCGCGCGGCCCAGGCGCCCCCCGCCCGCGGCGTCCTCGGCGTTGAGGAAGCGCGCCACCTGCCACGCGTCGACGGCCGCGACGATGCGGTAGACCAGGGCCAGGAGGTTGGCGACGAAGATGGCGGTGAGCGCGCCGCCATCCATGACCATCCCGGCGAGCGTCGCGCGGTCCGTCCGCAGGACGATGCCCAGGCCCAGTGCAACCAGCAGGAGCGGCAGGGCGGCGAAGCCCAGGGCCCGCCCGAAGGCGCCAGCGTACGCATGCCCGAGGCCGGGGAACAGGAGAGACAGGAAGGCCGCGGCGAACGCGGAACGGCTGCGGGGGGTCCGCTCGCGGGCCCGCGGAGGAGTCGACATCGCGCGGAATGCTACACCGGGGAACCGATCCGGGCTCACGACAGCCCGCTCCGCCCTCCGGCCCGCCCATCCCCGATAGACTGGTGCTCCGCCGCGGCCGGCCCAGCACCGCGCCGGCAGTCCACCGAGGCCAGATGTTCCGACCCGTCACCGCACGACCAGACTTCGTCGCCCAGGAGCACGTCCTGCTCCGCGAGTGGGCTGAGCGCAAGACGTTCGCGCGCCTGCGCGCGCAGAACGCGGGCAACGCCCGCTGGAGCTTCCTGGACGGGCCGATCACGGCCAACAACCCGATGGGCGTCCACCATGCGTGGGGCCGGACGTACAAGGACCTCTACCAGCGGTTCCACGCCATGCTCGGCGAGGACCAGCGGTACCAGAACGGGTTCGACTGCCAGGGCCTGTGGGTCGAGGTCAACGTCGAGCGGGACCTGAACTTCAAGTCCAAGCGCGACATCGAGCAATTCGGCATCGCCGAGTTCGTCAGCCTGTGCAAGCAGCGCGTGCTCACGTTCGCCGCCCGCCAGACCGAGCAGTCCATCCGCCTGGGCTGCTGGATGGACTGGAACGACCCGGCCGAGCTCCTGCGCCTGCGCGACCTGCTCAAGGAGGATCCGACCCGGCAGGTGACCATCGAGGGCCCGGACGGCCCCGTCACCGACACGGTCGAGATGGTCGTGGGGCGCCTGGGCATGCCGGACGTCGGAGGCTCGTACTTCACGTTCAGCAACGAGAACAACGACCTGATCTGGGGCTTCCTCGCCGAGTGCCACCGGCGCGGTTGGGTGTACCGCGGCAACGACACAATGCCGTGGTGCCCGCGCTGCGGCACGGGCCTGTCCCAGATGGAGATGAACGAGGGCTACGCGGACCGCGAGGACCCGGGACTCACCGTCCGCCTCCCGCTCCTCGATCGGCCGGGGGAGGCGCTCCTCGTCTGGACCACGACGCCCTGGACGCTCGCCGCCAACGTGGCCGCGGCCGTCGGCGAGGACCTGCGCTACGTCAAGGTCCAGGAGGGCGAGGACGTCCTGTGGCTCGGCAAGGGCACCGCCCGGCAGGTCCTGAAGGGCCGCTTCACCGTCCTCGACGAGAAGGCCGGGTCGGAGCTGGCGGGCTGGCGCTACAGCGGGCCGTTCGACGGGCTGCCGGCCGTCGTCGCCGCCTTCGCGGAGGCAGGCTACGAGCACCGTGTGGTGACCTGGGACGAGGTCGGTGAGGAGGAGGGGACGGGCATCGTCCACGTCGCGCCCGGCTGCGGCGCCGAGGACTACCAGCTGGGCAAGGCCATCGGGCTGCCGGTCATCGGCCCCATCGACGAGGACGGGCGCTACTACGCGGGCTTCGGCTGGCTCACCGGCATGGACGCGCCCAACGCGGCGGAGTCCATCGTCAGCGACCTCGAGCAGCGCGGCTTCTTCTACCACCTCGAGGCGTACAGCCACCGCTACCCGCACTGCTGGCGCTGCTCCACGCCGCTGCTGTTCCGACTCGTGGACGAGTGGTACATCAGCATGGGACCGGTCTATGCGAAGCCGCGGGACCAGCTGACGAAGGAGGAGGTCGACGCCTCGCTCCGCTACCAGATCATGGAGGTCGTGGACGGGATCCGGTGGATCCCGGCCTTCGGCTACGAGCGGGAGCTGGACTGGCTCCTGAACATGCGCGACTGGATGATCTCCAAGAAGCGCTACTACGGCCTGGCATTGCCGATCTACGACTGCAAGGCCTGCGGGCACTTTGACGTCGTGGGCGGGCGCGAGGAGCTCAGGACCCGCGCGGTCGCCGGCTGGGACGCCTTCGCGGGCCACACGCCGCACCGCCCGCACATCGACGAGGTGAGGATCGCCTGCTCGTCCTGCGGCGAGCCCGTGGCGCGCATCGCGGACGTCGGCAACCCCTGGCTGGACGCCGGCATCGTGCCGTTCTCCACGCTCCACTTCCGCGAGGACCCGGAGTTCTGGGCGAAGTGGTTCCCGGCGGACTTCATCACCGAGAGCTTCCCCGGCCAGTTCCGGAACTGGTTCTACGCCATGCTCGCGATGAGCACCGTGCTCCGGCGCGAAGAGCCGTTCAAGACGATCTTCGGCTACGCCACGCTGTTCGGCGAGGACGGCCGCCCCATGCACAAGAGCTGGGGCAACGCCATCGAGTTCGACGAGGCGGCCGAGCGCATGGGCGTGGACGTCATGCGCTGGATGTACGCCAGCGCGCGCCCCGACGACAACATCCTGTTCGGCTGGCACGCCGCCGACGAGGCGCGTCGCGGCCTGCTGGTCCTGTGGAACGTCTACTCGTTCTTCGTCACCTACGCGCGGCTCGCGGGCTGGACGCCGTCCTCGGGCGCCCCGGCCGTCGCGGACCGGCCGCCGCTCGACCGCTGGATCCTGTCGCGCGCGGCCGGTGTCGCGGCGGGGGTCGAGGCCAGGCTGCGGGACTTCGACGCGGAGGCGGCGACGCGCGTCGTCGCGGCCTACATCGACGACCTCTCCACCTGGTACCTCCGCCTCTCGCGCCGGCGCATGTCGCGCGCCACGGGCGCCGACCGGGACGCGGCGTTCGCGACGCTCCACGAGGTGCTCGTCTCGCTCGCGCGGACCGTCGCGCCGATCATGCCGTTCCTCTCAGAGTCCATCTACGGGAACCTCGTCGCCTCCGTCGACGAGGCCGCACCCGACAGCGTCCACCTGACCGCGTGGCCCGCCGCCGGGCTGGCACCGCTGCGGGACGAGTCGCTGGAGGAGGCGATGGCGGTCGCGCGCAAGGCCGTCGACCTCTCGCGGACCCTCCGCGGCGCGGCCGGGCTCAAGATGCGCCAGCCATTGGCCCGCCTCTGGCTCGCCCTGCCGGGCCGCGACCTCGCCGAGCTGGACGCACTCCTGGAGCTCGTCCGGTCCGAGGCGAACGTCAAGGACGTCGAGATCATCGGCGACGAGTCGGCCCTCGTTGACCGTGGCGTCAAGGTGCTCCTCCCGCGCGTCGGGAAGCGACTTGGCGCGAAGATCCCCGAGGTCATGGCCGCCGCCCGCGAGGGCCGCTTCGACATCCATCCCGACGGGACCGTGACCCTTGCCGGTGAGACGCTGGCCCCCGCCGAGGTCGAGGTCCAGGCGACGCCCCGCCCGGGCACCGCGGTGGCCCATGACGACGGTCTGGTCGCCGTCATCGACACGACGCTCACGCCGGAGCTGCGTGCCGAGGGCGACGCCCGCGAGCTGCAGCGTGCGGTCCAGGACCTGCGCAAGGAGGCCGAGCTGGACCTCGATGACCGGATCCTGCTCTGGCTCGAGGGGGCCGGCCCGGAGGTCGATCCGTACCTCGCGCTCGTGGCGCACGAGACGCTCGCCGACGAGGTCCGCCGCGAGGCGCCGCCGGCCGGGATCCCGGTCGCCGCGGTCCGCCTCGACGGCGGCGAGGCCAGGATCGCCCTGCGCCGCTCCGCGGACGCCTGAGCCGATGACGACACGGGAGAACGCGGTGGTCGCCGGCGACGAGCTCGTCGAGGACGTTGACAGCGACGAGGAGATCGTCGAGGACGAGGATGCCAAGGCTCGCCAGGCGAGCACCTGGAGGCGCCCGTCCCCCGGTCGCTGGATCCTGTTCGCCGGCCTCGCGATCGTCGTCGTGGTCCTCGACCAGCTGTCCAAGGCATGGGTCGTCGCCACCATCGCCTCGACCGACAGCCCGGTCCAGGCCATCGGCGACCTGCTTCGCTTCGTGCACGGGCAGAACTCCGGGATGCTGTTCGGGATGCTCCCGCAGTCCGCGCCGATCTTCGCCGTCGTCTCGCTGGGGGTCACCGCCCTGATCGTCGTCTACCACGCCAAGGCGGGGCGGGGGATCGTCACCACGATCGCCCTCGGCCTGCTGCTCGGCGGTGCCATTGGCAACCTGCTCGACCGGCTCAACCACGGCTACGTCGTGGACTGGATCGACATGGGCATCGGCGCCGTGCGGTTCTGGACCTACAACATCGCCGACGCCGGCATCACCACCGCGATCATCCTGCTGCTCGTGATGGCCGTCTTCCCGCAGGTCTCAGCGTGGGGCGCGGATGACTGAGCCGGGAGAGCCCGCCGTCCTGCCCGAGGATGAGGACATCCTCGCGGACGACGACCTCGAGGGCACCGCGGGCCTCGAACCGCCGCCGCCCTCGATCACGCCCGGCCCGCGCCGCCTCGCGATCCCCGAAGGCGAGGTCATCCGCCGCGTGGACCGCTTCGTGGCGGACCGCACGGGGCTGTCGCGGTCGTACGTGCAGAAGCTGATCAGCGAGGGGCTCCTCGTCGACGACACCGGGCGCAGGCTGCGTGCCAACTCCGAGGTCCGTGGCGGCGCCGTCACCCTCGAGGTCCCGCCGGTGGAGGTCCCGTTCCACCTCGAGCCCGACCCGACGATCCCGATCGAGGTGGTCTACGAGGACGACGACCTGCTCATCGTCAACAAACAGGCGGGCCTCGTCGTCCACCCGGCCCCCGGGCACTGGCAGGGCACGCTCGTCAACGCGCTGATGGCCCGCGGCGACCACTACGGCGGCATCGCCGGTGTCGCCAGGCCGGGCATCGTCCACCGCCTCGACCGGGACACGTCCGGCCTCCTGGTCGTCGCCCGCAACGACGCCGCCCAGGCCGGCGTCATGGCGCAGCTCAAGGCCCGCCGCGTCCGCAAGACGTACCTCGCGCTGGCCCACGGGTCGGTGTCGGCGTCGCTCGGGCGGATCGAGGCGCCGATCGGACGCGACCCGAAGGACCGCAAGCGCATGGCCGTCGTTCCCGATGGCCGCAACGCCACGACCGGCTACCGCGTCCGCGAGCGGTTCCGCGAATGGACCCTGCTCGAGCTCGACCTGATCACGGGCCGGACCCACCAGATCCGCGTCCACCTCGCCGCGCTGGGCCACCCCGTGGCGGGGGACCCGGTGTACGGCACGGGGACGTCGCGCAAGGGGCCTGACGGCCTTGAGCGCCTCTTCCTCCACGCCTGGCGACTGGAGCTCGTCTCGCCGACATCGGCCAAGCTGGTCCGGGTCGAAGCGCCGCTCCCGAATGCGCTCGAATCGGTGCTGGAGGGGTTGCGAGCGGCAGAGGCATCGGCCGGCCGGCGGCCCGCGGGGGGCAACGCGTGACGCAACGGGAGGTCCTGCACGGCGCGCCGGGTGCGCTGCTCGTGATCATCTCGGGGCCCTCGGGGGTCGGCAAGGACACGATCATCGACGCGCTTCGCGACCGCCCGCGCGAGCCCGACTACCACTATGTCGTGACCTGTACCACGCGTGCATCGCGACCGGGCGAGATCCCGGGCGTTTCCTACCAGTTCCTTACACCCGAGCAGTTCCACGCGCTGCGAGACGCCGGCGAGCTGCTCGAGGCCAACGAGGTCCACGGCAACTGGTACGGCACGCCGCGCCGCGAGGTCGCCGAGGCGCTCGCCTCGGGTCACGACGTCATCCTCAAGATCGACGTGCAGGGCGCGATGGTCGTCAAGCAGCGTGTCCCCGAGGCCCTCCTCGTCTTCCTCGTCCCGCCGTCCCTCGAGGCGCTGTTCCAGCGGCTCCGATCACGCGCCACCGAGACCGCCGACGAGCTCGAGATCCGACAGCGCAACGCGGCCATCGAGATCGCGCGCCAGGGCGACTACGACCGCGTCGTCGTGAACGAGACGGGCGAGGTCGAGATTGTCGCCGCGGAGATCGAGGCGATCATCGAACAGGAGAAGCGCCGCAACGCGGATCGGCAGATCCGGGTCGGCTGAGGGGAGCGCGGTGCCGCCGACGCTCGGGCTGGACCTCGGTGGGGTGGAGCGACCGCGCCCGGACGGTCGCCTGGTCGAGGTGGCCGTCGATGCGCCGGCCGGCCCCGGGCCACGGACCTACACGTACCTCGCCCCGGGCGCGCTGGCCGATGTCGAGCGCGGCGAGGCCGTCCTGGTCCCGTTCGGGAAGGGCGGACGCCAGGCGATCGGGATCGTCGTGGGCGACGGGACGGCCCCGGCGACGGGCGAGCTGCGCCCGATCGCGGCGCGGATCCGGAGCGACGGGCCGCTGCTTCCGCCACTGTCCATCACGCTCGCGGAGGTGCTGGGCGACCGCTACCTAGCGCCGCTGGCGGTCGTGGTCCGGGCGATGCTGCCGCCGGGGATGCTCGAGCGCCTCGAGCTCATGGCGGAGGTCACGCCCGCCGGTGAGGCGCGGGTGGCGATTGTGGATCCGGGGTTGCCGGCACCCGCGCTGGACCTGCTCGACGAGCTCGCCGGGCGGGCGCGGCCGGTGCGCGACCTCTCGAGCCCGGAAGGCCGCGCCGCGCTGCTCCGCCGGCTCCGAGCCCTCGCCGACGAGGGCCTCCTGGAGCTGACCTGGACCCTGCTCGGGGCGGCGGTCGGGCCGCGCTACGAGCGCCGGCTCTGGATCACCGATGCGGGGCGGTCGGTCGCGGCGCGGCTCGCCTCGGGGGAGCGGCCTCCCGGGCGGCCGTTGGGCCCGAGGCAGCGCGAGGCGCTCGCGGAGCTGGCCGGGGAGCCCGGCACGGCATTGGCGCCTCGTTCGGCCGATG
>JANNHX010000171.1:0-18510 GCA_031404615.1 Chloroflexota bacterium | reverse complement strand
AGGTGCTCTCCGAGCCGACCCCGGTCCAGGCCCGGGCGTTGGCGCTGATCGGGGTCTCACCCGGCAGCGTGTAGACAGAGCGCCGCAGCCTCACCAGCCAGTTTCGTGCTCGAACGTGCCCGCAGAGCGCTGGAAGTTCGGTCTAGGCCGTCGGCGAGGGCCGGTTCGTGCTGGCGGAGCGACGGCGCCGGATCTCGATGCCGGCCGCGCGCAGCGTGCCGCCCATCCGGACCTTGGGCTTGCGGATCCGGATCGTGACCTCGTCGGCCGGCCAGTCCGCGAGGATCTCCTGGGCGATGGCCTCCGCAAGCGCCTCGATCAGGTTGAACCGCGTCGACTCCACGATCTGGCGGCAGGTCTCGAAGACCCGGCTGTAGTCGATGGTCTGCTCGAGGTCGTCGGAGAGGCCGGCGGGCTGGAGGTTCATCACCAGCTCCACGTCGACCTCGAACGGCTGCGGGTTCTGTTGCTCCTCCAGGTACACGCCGTGCGTGCCCTGGAAGACCATCGCGTCCAGGATGATTCGATCGCTCACGCTGTCTCAGGCTCCCTCGGGCCACCCGTCCGGGCGCCACCCCCGCAGGATCGCATCCGCGACGCGTGCCGTGCGGGCGTTCTCGCGCACGTCGTGGACGCGGACGATGTCGGCGCCCGACGCGATACCGAGGGCCGTGGTGGCGGCGGTGGCCTCGATGCGCTGGTCGGGTGGCAGGTCAAGGAGCTTGCCCAGGGTGCTCTTGCGCGACGTCCCGAGCAGGATCGGCCGGCCCAGGATCCGGAGCGCCGCCAGCCCGCCGAGGAGGGCGACGTTGTGGTCCGGCGTCTTGCCGAACCCGAACCCCGGGTCGACGACCAGGTTGTCCCACGGGACGCCCGCGTCCACGGCACGCTCGAGGGCCCGCTGGAGGTCCGCGATGACCTCCGGGATGAGGTTTCGGTAGCGAGCCTCAGCGCGATTGTGCATCAGGACGATGGGGGCGCCGCGCTCGGCCGCCACGCGCACCATCGCGGGGTCCTCGCCCACGCCCCAGATGTCGTTGAGGAGGTGCGCGCCGGCCGCGAGGGCAGCCTCGGCCACCGCCGGGCTCGTGGCGTCGATGGAGATGACCGTCCCCGGCAGCTCCGCCGCGATGGCGCGGATCACCGGCACGACCCGCGCGATCTCCTCGTCGAGAGGGATCGGGGCGTGGCCGGGGCGGCTCGAGGCGCCGCCGACGTCGAGGAGGTCCGCGCCGTCCGCGACCATGCGGCGCGCCTGGTCCAGCGCCGCTGCGGCGGGGTCCGCGGCCGCCAGCAGCCCGTCGCCCGAGAAGCTGTCAGAGGTGACGTTGAGGATCCCCATGACGTAGGTGCGCACGCCCCAGGCGAACGTCCGCGGCCCGATGACGGTGGGGCGCGGGGCGCCCGGCAGACCGGGATCCGCGTCGTCCGGCAGGGTGAACGAAGGGGTCGCCGCGCCGCCGCCCAGCTCGGGGCGGGCCGAGACGACACCGCGCTCCTCGGGGAGATGCCGCTCGCTCATCGGCCCATCATGCCGCGTTCACGCCTCGTCCGGGTCCCGCAGCGCCGGGTCGTCCACGAGCCGCGCCCTCGCCTCGCCGACGAGGTAGAGCGACCCCGCGACCACCACCGGCCCGCGGCCGGTACGCAGCGCGAGGTCCAGGGCGGCGCCGGCGGTCGGTGCCGTGCGCACGTCCGCGTCCGGGAGGCCCACGCGCCAGGCCGCCGCGAGGTCGCCTGCGGGGAGGGCGCGCGGCAGGTCGATGGCGGTGCAGATCACCGTGGCGCCCGCGAGCGCCGGGGAGGCGGCCGCGGCCGCGATGACGCCCGGGACGTCCTTGTCGGCCATCGACGCCCAGACGAGGGTGATGGGCGCTGGCGGGGACTCGCCAC
This sequence comes from Chloroflexota bacterium, assembly GCA_031404615.1. Taxonomy (GTDB): domain Bacteria; phylum Chloroflexota; class Limnocylindria; order Limnocylindrales; family CSP1-4; genus CAIXZV01. The sequence goes on along the minus strand of JANNHX010000171.1, from coordinate 16,617 downwards.
CGCCGGCGAGGTGCGGGCGCAGGTCGTCGAGGGCGCGAGCGAGGGCCGCGGCGCCGTCGGGGTTGTGGGCCCCGTCGAGCAGGACCTCACGGGTCGTGGCGGATCCTCCGGTCGCGGCGGATCCCTCGAGGGGCACCGGGACCGTGACCAGCTCCAGGCGCCCGGGCCAGCGGGCGGCCGCGTACCCGCGCCGGCGCGCGTCGGGGGGTGTGCTCGCGATCCCGGCCCGCTCCAGGGCGTCGAGCAGCGCGTCCGCGACCGCCGCGTTGGCGGCCTGGTGGCGGCCCCGGAGGGCGATGCCGGTCGGGCCCAGCCCCGGCAGGTCCACGGACATCGCGTCCCGCGACCAGCCCAGGACCGGCGGCGGCGGGGCGACGACCAGCGGCACGCCCAGCCGCGCGCAGCGCCGGCGAAGGATCGCGAGGGCCTCGCCGTCAGCGCCGGTCACCGCGAGGTCGCCACGCTTCACGATCGCAACCTTCTCCCGCGCGATGTGCCCGATCGTCGGCCCGAGCCGGTCCGTGTGGTCCAGGCCCACGTTCGTGAGGACGGCCACGCCCCCGTCCCAGGCGTTCGTGGCGTCGAGGCGCCCGCCCAGGCCGACCTCGACCAGCGCGACATCGACGTCCGCTGACGCGAAGTGCCGGAACATGACCGCGGTCAGCAGCTCGAACTCCGTCGGCGGCCCGAGGCGCCGCGCGAGCCTGTCCGCGGCGCGGATCGCGTCGTCCACCAGCCGCGCGAAGTCGGCCGCGGCGATCGGCCGCCCGTCCACGACGATCCGCTCGCGGTAGGTGACCAGGTGCGGCTTGGGTGTCTCCCCCACGCGGTGCCCGGCGGCCCGCAGCGCGGACCCGGCGAGCGCGATGACGCTGCCCTTGCCGTTGGTGCCGGCGACGAGCGCGCCCCGGACGGACCGCTCCGGGTCGCCCAGCGCGCGCAGGAGCGCGCGCACGCGCCCAAGACCCAGGCGGATGCCGTAGCGACCCCTCATCTCGATCGCCTCGAGGGCCTGCGCGTAGGTGCGGGGACCGGATGCGTCCGGCGGCCCGGGAAGGGGCTTCGGCGCGCTCATCGGGATGCGCTCACTCGCGGGTCAGCTCGTCCTCGTAGAAGACGCACTGGTTGAAGCGTGGCGTCAGGCACACGTCGTTGACGAAGCCCTCGTCGAGGTGGACCCCACCGCGGAGCTGACAGCGTGAGATGTTGTTGGGCTGGCGCAGCAGGCCCTTGAGCAGGTGCGGGGCCTGGATCGGGATCGCGCCGCGGGAGCCCGTCATGTAGAAGTGCGGGCAGACGTTGCGCCGCAGGCTCGGCAACCCGAACCCGCGCATGGGCGGCGCGGCGGCGCGGGGTGCCCCCGACGCGGCGGGCCTCGGCAGGAACGGGTTGAGCGGCTGGCGGACGGGCGCGAACTGCGGGTTCCGCGTCGGGAGCGGCGCGGGCCCGCGTCCATACCCGGAGGGCATGGGGCGCCCGGGTCGCGGGGGCGGAAAGGCCGGCAGCGGGCGGCGGGAGGGCGCGTACGGGGATGGTGCTGGGGGTGGTGCGGCGGGTGTCTCGGGCTCCGCAGGGACGGCCGGCCGTGCGCTCACGCGGGAGACCGGCCCATGGCTCCACGAGCCGCGATCCCCTGGGGACGGTCGAACCGGTCTCCGGTCGCGCGCTTCCACTGCTCCCTCGCCTCCAGCGGCCCCTGGGACACGGGGCACGACGCGGGTGCAGCGTATCACCGGCGCACGCTCGCGAACCGGGTCCGGTCGCGTCCTGCGTCAGCCGGAGGAGGGGCTCCGGCGCGCTTCGTGCGACAATCGCGGCCGATGGACCCCCGCCGCGGGGACCGGTCCTCGCAGGTCCGGCCCCGACCCCCTTCAACCGGTCGGCCGTCCCCTGTGCGGACGCGTCCGGTCACCCCGTCGCCGACACGGCTGGCGGGCTATCGGCGCATCGAGCGCCGCCGCGGGCTGCCCCTCGCCATGAAGGCATTCCTCGCGGCGAGCATCCTCGCCCTGGGCGGGGCGATCGTGTCGGTCGGCAGCGGGGCCGTCGGGCCCTTCCTCTCGTCCGTCGTCGCGGGCTTCGGCGGGTTCGTCTCGCAGGTGGGCGTCGTCGTGAGCAGCCCCGCCGTGACCGCCGCCCCGGATGTCCCCGATGGCCCCTCCATCGATGCGCCGCCCGCGACGTACACCAACAAGGACACGATCGCCGTCACGGTCAACGTCCCGACCTCCGTCACCGGCGTCGAGGGGTACACCGTCCGCATCTACGTGACCCTCAAGGACGCAGAGCCCGTGATCCTGACCGAGGAGCCGGTCGGTGAGACGGCCGTCCAGGTTGTCACCGGCCTGAAGCTGTCGCCGGGCCGCAACGATCTCCAGGCCGCGATCGTCGGGCCCGGCGGCGAGAGCGAGCGCTCCGAGGTGGCCGCCTGGGTCCTGGACACGTCCAAGCCCAAGGTCACCGTCATCGCGCCCAAGAACAACACCCAGGTCCAGAAGGCGACAGTCAAGGTCAAGGGCAAGTCCCAGGCCGGGGCGGAGATCCGCCTCCAGAACGCGAACAACGGCGCCATCTCCACGACGGTCGCCGGTGTCGACGGGCTCTGGGAGACGACGATCGAGGTCGGCAACGGCGGCAACGCCATCACCGTCACGGCGACGGACCCGGCCGGCAACCGGAACACGACCACGCTCAACCTCCGCAAGGGCTCCGGCAAGCTCACGGCGGTGCTGACCGCGTCCAACTACCGGTTCAAGGCGTCCAGGCTGCCTCGCTCGATCACCCTCAAGGTCGTGGTCACGGACCCGGACGGCCGCCGCCTGTCGGGCGCCACGGCGTTGTTCATGGTGACCGTGCCGGGCATCGAGGTGATCGTCTCGAGGGAGATCGCGACCAACGGCGACGGCGTCGCGACATTCAAGACGAACATCCCGTCCGGGGCCACCAAGGGCGGCGGCCTCGCCACCGTGCATGTGACGACGGACAGCGACGGGACCATCACCGACCGCCAGGTGCTGACGATCGTCGAATAGACGTTCGACGCTGTGCAGATTCGCCTCGACACGGGGCCGAAGCGCAGCTACGATCCGGGCCATGCCGGTCTGGCGATGCCCGCATTGCGCAACCCCGCAGCCGGAGGCGTCCCGCTGCTGGGTCTGCCGCCGCTCCACGACGTCCTGCGGCACCTGCCGGCACTTCCGGCGGGGCGTCGCGGGCGGCCTGGGGCTGTGCGGCCTCGATCGCAGGCACCTGGCCCTGACCGGCTCCGAGATGCGCGCCTGCTGGGTCGCCGCGCCGCACCAGCCGGAACCCGCAGAGCTGCCGCTGGTCGCCGTCGGGCCGGGGCGCTGGGCGGGGCGAGACGAGATACCCGGCAGCGCGTCCGGACGACAGCCCAGAACGTTCGTTCCGGTCGAGACCGCCTCGACGTCCGCGGCGGCGGTCACCGCCGACGAGGCAGGGACGGGGGTCACGACCGACGGTGCCGTGGCGCGGGCGTCCACGATCTCGCCCGCGCCGGGCACGCCGGGACGGATCCCGGGCACGTGGTGGCTCTGGGGCGACCCGGAGCCCTGGCCGGACCTCTAGGGTCGCTGGCGGGGCGCGCCGTGCCGGCGCCCGGACGATGCGCTGCGGGTTACGGCGCTACGGGCAGACCGTCTGGGTCGCCGGGTCCTGCGCCAAGAGGTTGATCGCCGTCCCAATGGGCCGCCTCTGGCCGGGCGTCGGGTCCTGGGCCGTGACGATCCAGGTCGTGGGGACCGGGTCCGTGCGCGCCGGGTCCGTGCCCGCGGGGTCCGAGGAGACCGTGCCCAGCGCGAACCCCTCCGAGTCGATCAGCGTCGTGGCGAGCTCGACCGTCGTCTTGCAGTCGGTGTAGACGCCGACGTTGGCCGACGCCGGGGTGGGCGTGGGCGTGGGCTTGGGCGTCGGGGTCGGCACGGGGGTGGGCGTCGGCGTCGGCGCGGGGGTGGGCGTCGGCGTCGGGGTGGGTTCGGGACCCTTGGACACCGCGTAGTCCACGGCCGTGCCGGGGGCGACGATGATCCCCTGGCCCGGGTTCTGGGACACCACTGTGCCGACCGGCGCCGTCGGGTCGAACACCTCGGTGCGTGCCCCGACCGTGAGGCCCTCCCCGACGATGAGCTGGAGCGCCTCGTTCTCGGGCTTGGCCCGCACATCGGGCACCGCCACGGCCACCCTGCCACGCGACAGCGTGACCCTGACCTCGCCCGCCTCGGCGATGGTCGCGCCCTCGGCCGGGTCCTGCGCGATGACGACGTCGGGCTCGATGTCGGTGCGCTCCTCGGTGCCGGCGACGGTGAGCGTGATGTTGAGATCGGCGGCGGCCGCCTGGGCCTCCTCGAGCGTCATGTCGACGACCCTGGGCACGGTCACCACGGCCGTCGATGCCGACGGGCTGACCGACGGCGACGCGACCGCGCCACCGCCACCGGTGAGCATCTTGAACACCAGGAAGCCCACGACGATCAGGATGATCAGGCCCAGCAGGCCGGCGATCCATGCCCACGGGCTATTCCCGCTCTCGTCGCCCTCGCCGTCGAGCGGCGGAGGCGGCGGCGGGGTGCCGCGGGTGGAGACCGGCGACGGCGGAGCGGAGTGCGCGCGCGCGTAGGCATCGGGCGGGTAGGGAACGTTGGGGCGGGCGGCGGCGCTGGCCACGGTGGCACCCGCGGCGACCCCGGCGATGGCAGCCCCCGCGGCAGCGGCGCCCGCGGCGGGCTCGGCGAGCCAGCCCTCGAGGGCGCTGGCCATGGACGCGGCAGACGCGTACCGGTTCGCGGGCGCCAGGGCCATCGACCGCTGGACAATCTCGTCAAGGGCGGCCGGCACGCCGGCACGCAGCGCGCTCGGACGCGGCGGGGTCGTGGTGAGGCGCGCGAGGGCCACGGCCGCGGCCCCGTCGCCGGAGAACGGGCGCTGGCCCGTGAGCGACTCGTACAGGACGATGCCCAGCGAATAGATGTCCGACGCCTGGTTCGCGGTCTCGCCGCGCGCCTGCTCGGGACTGAAATAGTGGACCGAGCCCATGGTCATGCCCGGCAGCGTGAGCTGCGACTCGCTGAGCGCGCGGGCGATGCCGAAATCGGCGACCTTCACCCGCCCGTCGCGGCCGACGAGGATGTTGGACGGCTTGACGTCCCGGTGGACGATCCCGCGGACGTGCGCGGCGTGCAGTGCCTTCGCCACCTCGGCGGAGACGCGCGCGGCCTGGCGCGGCGGGAGCGGACCGTTCTCGCGGATGATCGCCGCCATGTCCTGGCCGTCGATCAGCTCCATGACGATGTAAGGGACCGCGTCCTGCTCGCCGAAGTCGAACACCGCGACGATGTTGGGGTGCGAGAGCGACGCGGCGGCGCGGGCCTCGTCGCGGAATCGGGCGAGGAAGTCAGGGTCCTGCCCGAACTCGGGGCGCAGCAGCTTGACCGCGACGTCCCGGTCGAGCTGCGCGTCGCGCGCGCCCGATAGATCGTCGCCATGCCGCCTTGCCCGAGGAGCTCCACCAGGCGATATCGACCGCCCAGCACGCTCCCGATCTCGGTCACCGTCTGCTCGTCCCCTCTCGTGTGCCGCGCGCCCGATGCCCGCGGCCCGCGGGCATCCTACCGCACGGCGCCGCGACAGCCTGTCGCGGAGCTAGATGTCCAGCGTGCGGAGGTACTCGCGGAAGGCGCCGCCGAACTCCGGCCGGGCGAGCGCGAGCTCCACCGATGCGCGGAGCCAGCCCATCGTGGTGCCGGCGTCGTAGCGCGTGCCCTCGTAGGCGTAGCCGAAGACGCTCTGCTCCTCCATGAGGGCCTGGATCGCGTCCGTGAGCTGGATCTCGCCACCCGCGCCGCGCTGCGTCTGCTCCAGCTTGTCGAAGATCTTGGGCGTGAGGACGTAGCGCCCGATGACCGCGAGGTTGGACGGCGCGGTACCGGGGGCCGGCTTCTCCACGATGCCCGTCACGCGGTACGTCCGATCCTGGTCCGGGCCCTCCTCAACGTGGTCGCCGGCGATGACGCCGTAGCGGCTGGTCTCCTCGTCCGAGACCTCGGTCACGGCGACCACCGAGCCGTGGTGCTTGTGGTACGCGTGGATCAGCTGCCCGATGCAGGGCCGGTCCGCGATGATGACGTCGTCCGGGAGGATGACCGCGAACGGCTCGTGGCCGATGAGGTCCTTGGCCATGAGGACCGCGTGCCCGAGGCCCAGCTGCTCCTTCTGGCGGACGTAGGCCACCTGCGCGAGGTCGCTGATGTGGCGGACCATGCGCAGCTTCTCGATGTCCCCCTTCTCCTCGAGCAGGTGCTCCAGCTCGTAGTTGAGGTCGAAGTGGTCCTCGATGGCCCGCTTCTGGGACGAGGTGACGATGATGACCTGCTCGATGCCGGCGGCCACCGCCTCTTCGACGGCGTACTGGATGACCGGCTTGTCGACGAGCGGGAGCATCTCCTTGGGCTGGGCCTTGGTGGCTGGCAGGAACCGGGTGCCCCAGCCGGCCGCCGGGAAGACGGCTTTGCGGACGCGCATCGAACCTCTCGGGGAAGATGTGTGGAGAGGGGGCCAGTGTATACCGGTGCCGTCCCGCAACCCTTCAGGGCAGGGTCCGGCCGGGTGTGTCAGGCGCCTCGCGCGGTCCGGCTCACGAAGGTTGCGACGAGCCGGGCGAAGCTCGCGGGCCGGTCCAGGTTGGACAGGTGCATCGCCAGCGGGATCACGGCCTGCTCGCCGCGGCGGCAGGAGGCCGCCCAGTACTCGCCGTGGGGCCCGAAGACGGGGTCCAGCGCCCCGTTGACCACGAGGACGGGCGTCCACAGCCGGGACAGCCGGTCGAGGTAGCGGCGGCCGATGAGCACGGTCAGCGCCGCGGCGCCGCCATCGGGCCAGAAGCCGCCTTCGATGATCGGCTCGGAGACGCGGCGGCGGTACCGTGACCGGACGAACGCGAGGCTGATGACGTGCTGCATGGGCCGCGGCCCCTTCGAGAGCAGCGCCCGGAAGAACCGGAACGGCGCCGCCATCGCCCCGAAGGCCTCGCCAGAGCACCCGGCCAGCACGAGCCCGGTGACGAGGTCCGGGTGCCCCTCAGCCGTGTCGATGGCGACGTAGCCGCCGAGTGACAGCCCGACGATCACGGCACGGCCGGCGGGGATCTCCGTCTCGATCGCGCGGGTGACGACGTCCACGGCGCCCTCGAGGGTGAACGGCTCGGCCGCCAGAACACCGTGCCCGGGCAGGTCGACGGCCACGCAGCGGAAGCTCCCCGACAGACGGCGGAGCTGGGGCCACCACATCGCGCGGGTCATGCGGGTGCTGTGCACGAACACGATGCCGGGCGCATCGGTCGGGCCGAGGGCGGTCCAGGGGCGGGCGACCCCCAGGTGCGCGAACACGTCCGGGGCATCGGGCGCGTCGGCGGGATCGGCGGGGGCGGTGGATGCGGGTCGAGGAGCGACGGCGGCCATCGGGTTGAGGATAGCCGCCCTCCGCGCGTTGGGCCGCGGGACGCTGGTCCGCGATGGCCGGCAGGCGTGGGCCGGGCGCAGGAGCGAGGCTGGGCGCAGGAGCGGGTCTGTGACCGCCGGCAGGCAGTCAGCGACCTGGGGATCGGGGCGCTAGGGCTGGGGCGTCCCGCCCGTCCCCTGCGTCCCGCCCGCCGCGAACCGTCCCTCGCCCAGCTCCCGGTCGCGGCGCTCCGCGCGCTCCCGGCGGCGGATCGCGAGGCGGATGCTCGTGAATGGAATGCGGACCTCGCGGAAGACCTCCGACGAGACGAGGAAGCCCGCGAACAGGAACACGACCCCCAGGAACTTGCCGAGGGCGAACAGCTCGGTGGCGCCGGCGCGGTTGAGCGAATCGGTGATCGTCGGGAAGAACGCGCCGAGGGCGATGAGGATCGTCGCGGGCACCCGCGAGTGCAGGCGTCCGGCCGCGAGCTCGCGCGCGGCCCCGGGGAGGGATGCGACGAGGTTCACGACGATCGCGACTGGGGCGATGAACAGGTTGAACAGGAACTGGTCGCCTGGCTGGTTGGGGTCCAGCGAGTACGGCAGGACGCGCTTCTTGGGCATGAACACGTAGGTCGAGAAGACCGCCCCGAGGAGCAGCGACATCGCGCCCGGGATGTTCATCACCGGTGTGAGCAGGCGCAGGTAGCCGGGCATCGCGTCGCCCACCGGCTGCCCCGTCGTGGGGCTCAGCGCGTAGCCCGGGGCCGCGAGGGGCGGCGTGGCCAGCATCAGGACGATGGACAGCAGCGTGACGCCGACGATCGCGCCAGCGGCGAACCGCGGCCAGGTGTCGTTCGAGAAGTACGTCTCCACGCCGATCGCGAGGGCCAGGATCACGGCACCGATGAGGTACAGCAGCGGCAATGGCCCCGCGCCGGCGTAGGCCGCGCCATTGCGGATCATCAGCGCCACCAGCCCCGAGAGCAGCAGCAGCACGGCGTAGGTGTACCCGAACCGCGTCCTGCCCAGGAGGTAGGCCGTGCCGAGGCCCAGCCAGGCGGCGGTCCAGACCGCGCCGGTCAGGTACCAGGTGCGGTAGAGCGTCTCGTTCCAGCCACCGAGGGCCGCGAGGGCCTCGGCGCCGGCCCCGATGCCGTACCACAGCATCCCGAACATCCACGCCAGCTGGAAGCCCCGGCGGCGCTCCCACCACTGGTCGAGGAGCATCAGCGAGAAGACCAGGGCAAGGATCGAGGTCAGGCCGGGCAGCAGGGCGGGCATCGCGTCAGCCCTTCGCCGGGTCGTCGTCCGGCGGGACGGGCGCCGTGCCGCTCCCGGCGGGACCGCGCCGGGCGCGATGGTCGGCCGCCGCGATCTCGTGGGTGGCAACCTCGTGGGCGGCGACGAACGCGAGCAGGAGCCGGTCCAGGAGGCCCGTGGAGGTGTCGTAGACCTCGCCGACGCGCGAGGCCTCGACGCCCCGCCGACGGGCCACGACGCTCAGCTCGGCGAGGAACGGGCGGCGGGCCGAGACGAACATCGAGACCCCGTCCGCGAGGGCAACGCCGTGGGTGGCCAGCCGCTCACCAAGGTGCGCCGCGAGGTCGACGGCCTCGCGCTCTGCGATCGCGCGGCCCGGGCCCGTCTCGTCGAGATGCCGGACGAGCGCGTCCACGAGCTTGCGGCCGGTCTCGCGGTACGACTCGCGCTCGGACGCGGGCACCGTGGCGCGGGGGTCCGGCGCGAGGGCGTGGTGCTCGCCGTACCGGCGCCGGTAGGCGGCGCTGAGGCGGTCAGGGCTGGCGCCGAGGCCGGCAAGCCCGCCCGCGGGCCCCGTACGGCGCGCGGCGATGAGGCGCTCGAGGGCGCGGCGCTCGAACCGGCGGTGGCCCCCGGGCGTCGTGAAGGCAGGCACGCGACCCTCGTCGGCCCAGCGGCGGAGGGTGTCAGGGTCCACACCGAGGAGGCGGCTCGCCTCGCCCAGGGCGAGGCGTTCGGGCTGGGGCCGGTCGCCCGGCGACCGAGGATCGGACACGGGTGCTCCGCTGTAGCCGGACCGGCTGGGGACGCTCAAATCTGCGTAAAACTAGGTGCAACGAGAGGTCCGGAAGCCGCGAGTGTAGGACCGGTGGCGGAGGAGCGTCAACCGCCCCGATGGGGCGCGTCGATGGGGCGGCGCCGGATCAGGCCGGGACGAACTCGTGGTCGTCGCGGTGGAAGCCATCGCAGAGCCCGAAGGACGGGGGCTCGGTGGGCAGCGGGACGGGGCGCATGATCTCGCGCACCTCGCCACGGCGGCAGAAGCGGTAGCCGTGCTCGCCCATCCAGCGGCGGACGCAGGCAGGGTCGGGGTGGAACTGGTGGGGGCCCGGGTTCACCGGCGTGGACTCCGTCCAGCCGACGGCCACCTCGGGGGCCACGATGTCGAGCAGGTTCACCCGCCAGGGCGTGCCCGGGATGATCTCCCGGCAGCCGTCACAGCGGATCGCGACGTTGTCGTTGACGATGGTGCGGATCGTCACGCCCATGATCTCCATCGGCACGGAGGATAGCAGGGGGCCGGGGTCGCGGACAGGGTCGAGGGACCGGGGACGAGGCCGGGCCGGCGGCGTCAGGCCAGGGTCGCCGGAGCCAGGCGGCGGCTCAGCGAGATGGCGACCGGGGTCGCATGGCGGGCCCAGAAGCGTGACGCCTCGAGGTTCGCGGACTCGTGGTCAACGGCCCAGCGTGCGTACCCCGCGTCCAATGCCCAGTCGACGGCCGTGGCGAGGAGCCCCGAGCTCACCTCGAGTCCGCGGAGCTCGGGGCGGGTGAAGGCCCCGGTGACGCTGGCGGTGCCCGGGTCACGGACGCCCATCGCCACGTCCGTCGCGCAGGGTCCGATGCGCAGGAAGGCGACCGCGGCCCCCTCCCGCTCGGCCAGGAACGTGGCGATCGTCGCGTCCTCCAGCCGTCGGCGGTGGATCTCGAGGGGCGCCTGCGCGGCGAGGCGGAGGAAGACCGGCGTCGCCTCGAGGTGCCGGCGGAGGGCGGCGTCCAGGTCCATCAGCGCGGCAGCATCCGTGGGGGTCGCCCGGCGGATCGTCACGCCCTCGGGCGGCGGCCCGGCCGCGATCGGGCGCAGGTCGGCGACGAGGTCCACGACATGGTGCCCAAACCCGAGCCGGGCGTAGGCGGCCAGGGCCACCTCGTCGGCGGCGGGGACGCTGATGACGTGCTCGGTGCAGAAGTCGCGGACCCACGCGGCGGCCAGATCCGCATAGAGGCGCGACCGGACCCGGGCGGCGGCATCGGCTGGGGCGGCATGGGCGATGTCCGGCGTGTAGGAGAACCGTCCGCCACGGCCGTCGATGGAGAGGGCGAGGTGGAACGCGACAAGCTCCCCGTCGTCGAGCGCGGCGAGGCCCGTGCCGCGATCGGCCACGCCCACGAGCGCGCGCGCGACGTGCGCGGGATCCGACCAGGCCTCGGGAAGGGCGGGGACCCGCCGGCGCTGGTGGTCGGCGGCGGCCGCGACGAGCCCGGCGGCGGCGAGGAGGTGCTCAGGTGCGAAGGGGACGATCGTCATACGGGGAGGATGCCCCAGCGGCGGACCGGGCGCTCGGCACCCCGGGGGCCGGGTGGTGGTACCCCCAACCGGATTCGAACCGGTGATCTCCGCCTTGAAAGGGCGGCGTCCTAGGCCTCTAGACGATGGGGGCACGTGGGCCGCGGGACGGCTGGCCGAGTGTACCAGCCGGGCCGTCAGGCTCCCTTGGTGCCGCCCCAGATGAGGCTCATGATCACCGCCGCGGCGAGCGACATGAGCGACGCCACCGCGATCAGGCCGCCGAACAGCGCGGTCATGACGGCCATTCCGTCGCGCCCCTCGCGGCCGGAGCGGATGACCGAGAGCACGGCGAGCACCGCCATCGCGCCAAAGACGATGCCGATGACCGCGAAGCCCGACGCCATGAGCGGGACCTGCAGCGCGTCCCGGACGAAGGTGGCGTAGGCAAGGAACCCGAGCCCGCCGAGCAACGCGATGAATAGCGTCACGCGGAGCGGCGAGATGTCGACAGGCCCGATGTGCGGGCCGCGCTTGCGTCGAGGCGCCCGGGTCTCCGGTGCGACAACGTCGCGCGCCGGAGACTGGGGTCGTTGGCTGGAGGTGGTTCGGCCGCTCATGTGCCGAGCGTAGCAGGGTCCGCCGGGGGTGGCGCTCAGCCACCCTCGGGGGTGCCGGGGGGAACCACGCCCCCCTGCCAGCGGTGGTAGACCGCCACGTTCCACGACAGGCGGGGCCGCTTGAGGCGCTCCGCGACGGCCGCGCCCTGCTCGCCGAACTCGGCCAGGATCGCCTGCGCCTCCTCGAGCGTCTCGAAGGTCCAGAAGCAGTGGACGACCCGAACCTTGAAGCCGTTCTCGCGCAGGAACGGGCCCTCGCGGCGGCTCCACCAGACATACTCCGGCGCGGCGGGGTCGCGCAGGGCGGAGACGTCGTCGCGGCCATAGTCGTGGACGACGAGGAGCCGTCCGCCCGGACGCAGGACGCGGTCCGCCTCGGCGAGGTCCGCGGGGTCGACGCCGCGGAACGACGTCCACATCGCGACGACGGCGTCCAGGGAGTGGTCCACCACGGGGATGGCGAGCGGCACCGAGGGCTCGACGACCAGGGGGTCCCAGCCGGCGTCGCGCAGGCGTGCGACCCAGGCGGTGCCGGGGACATCGATCACGGCGGTGGTGCGCCCCGCAAGCGGACCCAGCGCGTCGAGCGCGCGCAAGATCTTGCCTTCGGTGTCCATGACACCGGCGAGGCGGGCAGCGAGGGGCGGGACGCTCGCAAAGGGTAGATCGACCACGGCACCCGAGCATACCGCCCGGGGCTACCCGCGGTGCCCGCGTTTCGCGCCCCGGGCGGGAGGCCGTCAGCCGGCGGGCTGGCGCAGGATCCTGCCGCTGCGGGCGGGCACCGGGATCGTGATGTTGCCATCGCCCCCGACGACCACCTCGCCCGCCTCGATGCCGGGCAGCGGCTGATCGATGAGCGTGGCGCCGGCGACCTCCGGGACCCAGGCCGGCACGAATGCCAGAGTCTCACCCGCGTTCACGACGACGACGACCGCACCCCCGCCCGCCGATTCGCCGCGCAGGTAGGCCAGCGCGTCACCGTTGGCGCCCGCGATCCGGAACGTCCCGCGGCGGAGGGCCGGGAGGGCGTGGCGCGCCGCGAAGGCGGCCGTCGTCCAGGCGAGCCCGTCGCGGTCCCAGCGGGATTCGTCCCACGGGAACGCGCGCCGGCAGTCCGGATCGTGGTCGCCCTCCACGCCGACCTCGTCACCGTAGTAGGTGCACGGCGCCCCGGGGAGCGTCGCCTGGAGCAGGACGGCAAGGTGGTACGAGGCCCGATCGCGACCGGCCATCGTCCGGTAGCGCGGGCTGTCGTGGCTGTCGAGCAGGTTGAGCTGGACCTCGGTCACGGCACGGTCGTAGAGCCCCATCAGGCGCTCCAGCTCCGCCCCGAACGCGGCGCCGTCGCGGCGGCGCACGGTGCGGCCGTATTCGTGGTGCCGCCGGACCACGCCCTCGTCGAGGTGCCCCTGCGCCGCGAAGCCCAGGATCGCCTGTGCCAGCGGGTAGTTCATGACCGCGTCGAAGCGGTCCCCCACGAGCCACTCGGGGCACTCGCTCCAGATCTCGCCCACGATGTAGGCGTCCGGGTTCACGGCGCGGCAGCGGCGGCGGAACTCCTGCCAGAATGCCTCGTCGCGGATCTCCGTCGGCACGTCCAGGCGCCAGCCGTCGATCCCGAACCGGAGCCAGTGCTCCGCGACGTCAAAGATGTGCGCGCGGACCTCCGGGTTGTCCGTGTTGAGCTTCGGCAGTGCCGGGAGGCCCCACCAGGCGCGATACCCCAGCTGGCGGAAGGACTCGTCGCCGCGCTGATCGTCCGGGATGCCGATGAACGGCTCGTCGGTGCGGTCCTGGGGATCCGTGGGCCAGGGATAGGGCCGGAGGGGGCGGTGTCCCTCGAGGGCCGCCTTCGAGAAGTGGAACCAGTCGCGGTACGGGGAGCCCGCGCCGTTCTCGAGGACGTGGTGGAACGCCCAGAACCCGCGGCCGGTGTGGTTGAACACGCCGTCGAGCACGACGCGCATGTCACGCGCATGGGCCGCGTCGAGCAGCTCGCGCAGGGCGTCGTCGCCACCGAGGAGCGGGTCGACCTCCAGGTAGTCGTACGTGTGGTACCGGTGGTTCGACGCCGAGCTGAAGATCGGCGTGAGGTACACCGCGGTGACGCCCAGGTCTGCGAGGTATGGGAGCCGCTCCGCGATGCCGCGGAGGTCGCCGCCCTTGAACCCGTGGTTCGTTGGCGCGGCATCCCAGGACTCGAGCGTGCCCGGCTTGGGGACCCGCGACGAGGACGCGAACCGGTCCGGGAAGATCTGGTAGAAGACGGCGTCGCGGACCCAGTCAGGCGTGTTGATCGACATGCGCCGAGTCTACGGGGAGTGCCGACGGAGCGGGTCCCCCGGAGGGGCCGGAAGGGCCGCCACAGTAGACTTCCGGGGTGCGCCGCGTGACCGCCCGGACCCCCTGGCTCGCAACTCTCGTGCTGCTCGTCTCCGCGTGCTCGCCGGCGACCCCGGCGCCCGCGCCCGCGAGCCCGTCCGCATCGGCCACCGCGAGCGAGCCCGCCGACCCGTCGGTCCCCACTGCCTCCCCCACCGCCCCGGGCAGCGCCTGCACGCCGGGCGCGGATCCCGCCGCGAAGGACTGGAACAGCCGGACCTGGTACGAGGTCTTCGTCCGGAGCTTCTCGGACTCGGATGGCGACGGGATCGGCGACCTGCGCGGGCTCACCGCGAAGCTGGACTACCTCAACGATGGCGATCCGGCGACTACGACCGACCTCGGCGTGGGCGGCCTGTGGCTCATGCCGATCGCCGAGTCGCCCAGCTACCACGGCTACGACGTCGTGGACTACCGCACGGTCGAGCCCGACTACGGCACGACCCAGGACATGAAGGCCTTCCTCGCCGCCGCCCACGAGCGTGGCATAAAGGTCATCGTGGACCTCGTGCTGAACCACAGCTCCAGCGAGAACCCGTGGTTCACGGACGCCGTGACGCCGGGCTCGAAGCACGATGACTGGTACGTCTGGGCCGCCGAGAAGCCGACCTGGCTCGGGCCCGGCGGGCAGGTCGTCTGGCATCCCGCGGGCAAGCGCTGGTTCTACGGCGTGTTCTGGGAGGGGATGCCAGACCTGGACCTGCGCAACCCCGAGGTCACCGCGGAGCTCGAGGACATCGCGCGCTACTGGCTCGCCGATGTCGGCGTCGACGGGTTCCGGCTCGACGCGGCAAAGCACCTCATCGAGGATGGCAGGGACGCCCAGGTCAACACGCCCGAGACGAAGGCGTGGCTGGCCGGCTTTCGGGCCTCGGTCGACGCGGTCAACCCGGATGCGCTGCTCATCGGCGAGGTGTACGACCCGGCGAAGATCGCGGGTCCCTACGTCCCTGACAGCCTGGACATGACCTTCAACTTCAGCCTCGCGACGGGGATACGGCTTGCCCTCCAGAACGGGCGTGCGGCGCCGCTGGCGACGGCCCTGGGCGACACGATCAGCGCCTGGCCCGCGAACCAGCAGGGCTCCTTCCTGGCGAACCACGACCAGACGCGGATCATGAGCGAGCTGTACGGCGACCCGGCCTCGGCGAAGCTGGCGGCGTTCCTGCTCCTCACCGCGCCCGGGACCCCGTTCGTCTACTACGGCGAGGAGATCGGGATGACCGGCACCAAGCCGGACGAGCGGATCCGGACGCCGATGCGCTGGACGGCGGACCCGGCGACCGCGGGCTTCACGACCGGGACGCCGTGGGAGGCACTCTCCGAGGACGATGCCGCGAGCGTCAACGTCGAGGCGCAGGCGGCGGACCCGGAGAGCCTGCTGGCGACGTACCAGGCCCTCGTGCGCGCCCGCGCCGCGAACCCCGCGCTCCAGGCCGGGCTCACCGTCCCCGTCGATGGCGGCGCCGAACCCGTCATCGGCTGGCTGCGGACGGCCGGTGGCCAGGTGCTGCTCACGGTCGTCAACGTCTCGGACGAGCCGGTCACCGACTATGGCCTGACGCTCGACGGCGGCCCGCTCTGCGGCGCCATGACCGCGCGCGTCGTCGCGTCGGTGGGTGGCTTCGGGCCGGGCGCGGACCCGGTTGGCCCCGGCGCCCCGGAGGTGACCGTGACCGGTGGCCTCGACGCCTGGGCGCCGCTCCCCGTCCTGCCGCCGCGGAGCGGCACCCTCATCGCCCTGGAGCCCGCCCCGTGAGCGACCCGCGCCCCGGCAGGACGCGGCCCACCGGCTTCACGCCCGCGGGCCTTCCGTCGGACGAGCCCGGCATGCAGCGACCGCCGCGACCCATGGCCGTGGAGCTCGCGACGGCGATCGTCATCGTCACGGGCGCGATGAGCGTGCTGATCTCGGTGGAGGCCTTCGCGCGGATGAGCGAGCTCGGGTCACCGGGCACCGGGCTGACGCTGCCATCGCTCGCCATCGGCGTCGCCATGGTGGTCCTCGGCATCCTGCTCCGGACCGGGCGCGCATGGCTCGTGGGGGTCAACGTCCTCGCCATCGCCGGGTTCCTGGAGCTGATCTCGGGCGCGCCCATCGGGATCGTGTCCGGCGGCCTGGACGCCATCGCGGTTGTCGTGCTGATGGTGTACCGGCCCTGGTTCGCATGGAGGCCGGGCCAGGTGTTCGAGAGCGACCGGAGCGACGACACCGGCGGCTGAGCGCGGGCGCTGTGAAACGGCGCCACCGGGTGAACCGATGGCGCCGCGTCCGAGCCGACGATCAGCCCTTGACGCCGCCGACCGCGAGGCCGCCGACGAGGTATCGCTGGAAGATGAAGAACACGACCGAGACCGGCAGCGCGAACAGGAGCGCGAAGGCCGCAAACTCGGACCACGGCGTGGTGCGCGCGAACTGGCCGACCATGCTGTTGAGGGCGATGGACAGCGTCCAGTCATCCACCGTGCCGTGGATGAACATGTACGTGACGATGTACTCGGCTACAACGGCACGCTCGGCGCGGTCTCGACCTTCGGCGTGATCTTCCTCGTCACCTGGCTCGCGACGCAGATCGGGAAGCGGAAGGCCTTCTTCTTCTCCACCGGC
>JANNHX010000170.1:0-11986 GCA_031404615.1 Chloroflexota bacterium | reverse complement strand
TCCTCTGCCCCGTCGGCCGCGATCCGGAGATCGAGGCTGGCGGCAGCACCGCTTGTTCGCGGACCGTGGTTCAAGCTGGCCGGCGGGACGATCCGGGCGTAGGTGACGCTGCCCGACCGTTCGGCGCAGGGCTCCCCCGTGGAGGGGATGGGGCGCACCTGGCTGGACGGAGAGATCGTCGTGAGCGGCATCGGGAGCTGACCTCACTACGGGGTTCGGATCGCGGCGACATGGTCGCGCGCTCCGGCCCGCACCGTTCATGCTCCGCCCGGGAGGCCTCCGCGCGGGAGTGCCGTCGGTCGCCGGGCCTCTGGGCCGGTCGGCTGAGGGTCCCTGCCGGACGGCCCGCACGATCCGGGACACGTCGACGGTCGCGGACGCGGCCCCGGACCCCGGGCGGCGCCTATCGGAGCCGGGCGAGGCGCTCGCGCAGCCCCGCGACGTCCATCGGCCCCTCGAAATCGGCGTCGCGGATGGTCTCGGGCCGGTGCCCGATCGCCACGATCTCGCGCTCGAGCGCGGTCCGCAGCTCGTCGACGCCGAGGACCAGCACGCGGTCCACCTCACCGATCGTGTGCGCGACAGCGGCCAGGGCCGGCGGCGTCACCGCGGCGACGTGCGGAATCGGGAGCTCGATAGCGGGGAGCTCCGCCCCGTCACCGCCACGCACGACGATGGCGCGGCCGGGCTCGATCCAGACGACCGCGTTGACGCCGGTCGCCGCCGGCTTGACCGCGGCCTTGCGGTGTGACGTTCCATGCATCAGGGTTCACTCCATGCGACAACCGCATGGTCCGCCGCCGGGAGCTCATGGACGCCTGCCGTTCGTCCCGATCGGGAGCACGGGATCACGTGCCGTTTGTGCCCGGGAATCAAAGCGCCGCCGGCGGCGGGACGGGCCCGTCGCAGGCGGCGTGCGTGCGAAGTGCCGGGACGCCTAGGGCATCCAGGCCTTCCAGGTGTCGGCGTGCGCGTCGATCCACGCCTTCGCGGCATCCTCGGAGCTCAGCCCGCCGTTGGTGATCGCGTCGGCGACCTGGTTCTGGTCCGCGTTCGTCCAGGAGAAGTTCCTGATGAACCCCTGGGCGTCGCCACCCTCGTCCAGCCACGCGGTCCGGACGATCTTGTTGAGCGTGTAGGCCGGGTAGTCGCAGGCGACCTTCTTGAGGTCCGCGTCGCAGCCGGCGGTGTACGGCGGCAGGTTGACCTTGACGAGCTTGATCTCGCTCTGGAGCCACTGCGGGTCGTAGAAGTAGCCGATGAGCGCGGTCTTGTTCTTGTCGGCCGCCTGGAAGGCGGTGATGGACGCCGCCTCGGATCCCGAGAACACGACCTTGAAGTTGAGGCCGAGGTTCGTGATCAGGGCCTCGTCGTACTGGACGAACGTCGGGTCAGCGCCGAGGAACTGGCCCTTGTCGCCGGACTCGGAAGTCTTGAACAGGTCCGTGTACTTGTTGAGGTTGTTGAAGTCGGCGACGATGTCCGGGTACTGCTCGGCCATCCACCCCGGGATGTACCAGCCGATGATCCCCTGGACGCCCATCGGGCCCGCGTCCGTCGCGAGCTTCGTGTCCGCGATGTACTGCTTCTCGAGCTCCGGGTGACCCCAGTTCTCGAGGATGACGTCGACCTCGCCGGTCTCGAAGCCCTGCCAGGCGACCTCCTCGGCCAGGCTGCTGGTCTTGACGTCGTAGCCCATCTGGGCGAGCAGGCAGGCAGCCACGGCGACGTTCGCCTCGGCGCCGACCCACTGGTTGACCATGAGCTGGACCTTGCCCTTGTCGGCGCTCCCCTTGCAGGTGGCGGCCTCAGGGGCGGCCGCGGACGCCGGAGCCTCGCTGACGGCGGCGCTCTCGGTCGGCGTGCTCGCGGCCGGCGGCTCGGACGGGGTGGTGGTGGCCGGCGCCGCAGTGGCGCCAGAGCCCTTGGCACAGCCGGCGACGATGAGCATCGTCACGGCCGACAGCGCCAGCCAGCGATGCAGGGTCGTTCGGGTCATTCGCGTAGCTCCTCCAAGTCGACGCCGGCTCAGCCGGCGCCCTCCATGCCGGCACGGCGGTTGCCGCCGGCCCCTTGCGTGATCCGATCGAGCAGGATCCCCAGCAGGACGATCGCGACACCGGCCGCGAGGCTCTTGCCGAAGTGCTCTCCGCGGGCGAACCCCTGGAGAACGTCGTAGCCTAGCGCGCCCGCTCCAACGAGCGCGCCGATGACGACCATGGACAGGACCATCACGATCCCCTGGTTCGCGGCCAGGAGGAGTGCGCGACGGGACATCGGCAGCTGGACCTTGAGGAGCAGCTGCCAGGAGGTGGCGCCGGACGCCGTCGAGGCCTCCACCACGGACTGCGGGACGCCACGGATCCCCACGTCCACGAGCCGGATCACCGGCGGCAGGGCGTAGATGACGGCGGCGACGATGGCGGTGAACCGCGTGGGCTCGAACAGCGCCAGCGCGGGGATGAGATAGACGAACGCCGGCAGCGTCTGGGCGGCGTCCAGGAACGGCCGGAGCGCGGTGCGCAGCCGGTCGTGGCGGGCGGACAGGATGCCGATCACGAGGCCGATGGCCAGCGTGAGGAGGGTTCCGACCACGACGTTGGCGAGCGTCGCCATCGCGTGCGACCACAGGCCCAGCGCGACGATCAGGGCCATGCTCAGGAACACGACGATCGCCGCCCTCCGCCCGGACACGGCGTACGCGATCAGTGTGCCCAGCCCGACGCTGAGCCAGACGGGCGCTTCCGTCAGCACCGTCTCGAGCGGGTTCAGCACGACCGACGTGATCAGGTCCTTGAACCCGATGGTGATGAGCCGGAACGTGTCGGTGAACCAGCCCAGGATCGCGTTGACGGGCTGCTCGAACGAGAAGGTGATCGTGTCGGGGAACGTGGTGGCGTCGATGAAGGCCGGCGCGAGGAGGCCAAGCGCGAGGAAGCCGACCACGATGGCGATCGTGAGACCGCGCCCGCCGCGCCGGCGCTTCCCGGAGCGCTCGCGAGGATCCATCGACTCGACGGCGGCATACGTCAGCCGGTCCAGGATGATCGCGAGGATGACGATCGCGATGCCCGCATCGAACGCCTCGCCGACATTGACCTTCTGGAGGGCCTGCTGGAGGATCCGGCCCAGGCCGGGCGCCCCGATCAGCGCCGTGATCACGACCATCGACAGGGCCAGCATGATCGTCTGGTTGACCGCGAGGCCGATCGGCCGTCGCGCGAGCGGCAGCGTCACCTTGGTCAGCAGCTGGCCCTCGGTGGCCCCCATCGAGCGAGCCGCCTCGAGCGTCGTGCCGGAGACGCCGCGGATCCCCAGCGAGGTGATCCGGATGGCTGCCGGGATCGCGAAGATCAGCGTCGCCACGGTGGAGGGCGCCACGCCGATCAGGAACAGCAGCGTCATCGGCGTCAGGTAGGCCAGCGTCGGCATGATCTGCATGAAGTCGAGGATCGGCGAGAGGAACGCGGAGACCCGCTCGCTGCGCCCGGCCAGGATGCCGAGCGGGAGGCCGATGAGGAGCGCCAGCAGGACGGCCGCGATCATCATCGTGAGGACCGCCATGCTCTCGTCCCAGAGCTCGAGAACCCCCAGGAGCGCGAAGCCCGTCACCGCGAGGATCGTCAGGCGCCAGCCGCCGAACGCGTAGCCGATCGCGGCCGCGACGCCGATGACCCCGGGCCAGCCGAGCGAGGCGAGCAGCTCATCGAAGACGGCGACGAGGCCGGCGATCCCCGCGCGAACGGGCTCCAGGATCGTGCGGTGCTCACCGACCCAGCCCCGGAGGCCATTGAGCCAGTTGAACAGGCCGTAGTCGTCGTCATGAGGCAGGTTCATCTGGCCCCGGAACACGATCCAGAGCACGACGGAGACGATCGCGATGACTGCGATCACGACCCGTCGCGACACCTTCAGCCCGGCGGCGAGGACGGCCGGCTGGCCGACGGCTGTCACGCGTCGGGCTCGGTGCCAGCGATCGCCGACAGGATCTGGACCCGGTCGACCATGCCCACCAGCCGCCCCTCTTCAACGACCCGGATCGGGCGGCTGGTGGCGGCGGCAACGTGGACGGCGGAGCGGATCGTCGCTGACGGGGGCATCTCGGGGCCGTCGGTCGGGTCGTCGTCGCGGACCGGGCGCTTGATCCAGCCCAGCGTCAGGACGTACGACTTGGGCACGTCCTGGACGAAGTCCGACACGTAGTCGTCGGCCGGGGCGCCCACGATCTCCTCGGGCCGACCGATCTGGACGATCTCGCCAGCACGCATGATCGCGACGTGGTCGCCGAGCTTGAGCGCCTCGTTCAGGTCATGGGTGATGAAGATCATCGTCTTGCCCATCTCGTGATGGAGCCGGATCACCTCGTTCTGCATGTCGCGCCGGATCAGCGGGTCGAGCGCGCTGAACGGCTCATCGAAGAACAGGACCTCGGGGTCCACGGCGAGCGCCCGGGCAAGGCCGACGCGCTGCTGCTGGCCGCCCGAGAGCATGTCCGGGTACGCCTGGGCGTGGTGCTCGAGGCCGACCAGCGACAGCAGCTCGCGTGCGTGCTCGAGGCGGGCCTTCCGGTTGTCGCCGCGGATCTCGAGCCCGAATGCCACGTTGTCGATCACGCGCCGGTGCGGCAGCAGCCCGAAGTGCTGGAACACCATCGAGAACCGGTGGCGGCGCAGCTCGCGGAGGCGCTTCGCGTCCGCCTTGCGGATGTCCTCGCCGTCGAGGAGGACCTCGCCGAACGTCGGCTCGATCAGGCGGGTCAGGCATCGGACGAGCGTGGACTTGCCGGAGCCCGAGAGGCCCATCACGACGAAGACCTCGCCCGGCTGGACCTCGAACGAGACGTCACGGACCGCGATCGTGGAGCCGGTGTCACGCCGGAAGTCGGCGGAGTTGACGTCCCGGGCCGGCGGCTCCTTGAGCTTGCTGCCGGCCTGGCCGAAGATCTTCCAGACGCCCTTCGCGGTGATCGCCGCCGCGCCCTCGCGCCCGCTCACGCTCCACCCCCGAACCAGCCTGTGGCAGCCGGGGCGGTGTTCTCGTAGATGTGCTTGGCCTCGCGGAACTCGTCGAGCCCTTCGAGCCCCAGCTCCCGGCCGATGCCGGACTGCTTGAAGCCGCCCCACTCCGCCTGGGGCAGGTACCGGTTGTACTCGTTGATCCAGACCGTCCCGTGGCGGAGGCGTCGTGCGACGCGCTGCGCCCGGCCGTTGTCGCGGGTCCACACGGCCCCCGCGAGGCCGTAGCGGGTGTCGTTGCCGAGGAAGACCGCCTCCTCCTCGGTCGTGAAGCGCTCGACCGTGACCACGGGGCCGAAGACCTCTTCGCGGATGATCGCCATCTCGCGGTCGACGTCGGCGAAGACCGTCGGCCGGAGGTAGAAGCCGCCGGCCAGCGCCGGGTCGGTGGGCCGACCGCCGCCGGCGACGAGCCTGGCGCCCTGCTCGAGCGCCGTCGCGATGTGGCCCTCGACCTTGGCCCGGTGCTCGGCCGTGATCAGCGCGCCGATCTCGGTGCCCTCAGTCATGCCGTGACCCACGACGATGCGCTCCGCTCGGCGCCCGAGCTCCGCGACGAACTCGTCATAGATCGGCGCCTCCACGATGATCCGGCACCCCGCGGAGCACGACTGTCCGGCGTGGACGAACCCGCCCACGAGCGCGTTGTCGAGGGCCGCCTCGATGTCCGCGTCGGCGAAGACGATGTTGGGGCTCTTGCCGCCGAGCTCGAGCGCGACGCGCTTCACGCCAGCGGCGGCGGCGGACAGGATCGAGATGCCGGCCTCGGTGCCGCCCGTGAACGAGATGAGGTCGACGTCGGGATGCCCGGCGAGCTGCTGGCCGACGCGCGACCCGGGCCCGAGCACGAGGTTGACGACGCCGTCCGGGATCCCGGCCTCGACCAGCAGCCCGGTCAGGTGGATCGTCGTGAGCGGCGTCACCTGCGAGGGCTTGATGACGACGCTGTTGCCGGCGGCGAGGGCCGGCGCGACCTTCCAGCTGACCTGGAGCAGCGGGTAGTTCCAGGGCGAGATCAGCGCGCAGACGCCGACGGGCTCGTGGACGACCCGCGAGAACGCGTTCGGGTCGCCGGTCTCCACGATCCGGCCGGCCTCCTTGTCAGCGAGGCCCGCGTAGTAGCGGAAGACGGCGGCCACGTCGTCGACGTCGAGGCGGCTCTCGCGCAGAGCCTTGCCCGTGTTGAGCGTCTCGAGCCGAGCGATGGGCTCCTGGTCGCGGATGAGCAGGTCGGCAACGCGCGCGAGGCACGCGCCGCGCTGCCCCGCGGACGTCCCCGCCCACGTCCCGTCCTCGAAGCTGCGCCGGGCGGCCGCGACCGCGCGGTCGACATCGGACGCGTCTGCCACGTCGACAACACGGACGACCGTCCCGTCCGACGGGTTCACGACCGGTGCCGTCGTCCCGCTGGCGCCCGCGACCCAGGCTCCGTCGATGAAGAGGCTCGCCATGCTTCCCTCGCTCACGCGGGCGCGTCGGGGAGACGCCCCCGCCGGTCGCCCGACCCCTCGGATCGGCACAGGATGGACACGCGGTGACGCGCGGTCAAGGTTGTCGGCTGGTCGGAGACCGGCGGGACGCCGAGCCGGCTCGTCACGCGCCCGGCGCTCCGGCGCCCGGCGAGGCGGGCTGGTGACGGTAGAACGGCACCGGGTCGGGCGCGAGCGGCGTGTTGCCGGCCACGAGGTCGGCGGCCTTCTCGGCCAGCATCATCACCGGCGCGTAGATGTTGCCGTTGGTGACGTACGGGAACGACGAGGCATCGATGACGCGCAGCCCCTCGACGCCATGGACGCGCATCGTGCGAGGGTCCAGCACGGACTCCGGGCGCGTGCCGAGGGCCGCGGTGCACGAGGGGTGGAGCGCCGTCTCGGCGTCCCTGGCGACCCAGGCCAGGATCTCTTCGTCCGTCTCGACACCCGAGCCCGGCGACGTCTCGCCGCCGTTGAACGGCTCGAACGCGGGCTGGCTGAGGATCCGGCGCGCGACACGAATCGACTCGATCCACTCCCGGCGGTCCTGCTCGGTGGACAGGTAGTTGAACCGCAGGGCGGGCTTGGCGCGCGGGTCGGCGCTCTTGAGCGTGAGCGAGCCGCGGGCGTCGGAGTACATCGGTCCGACGTGCACCTGATAGCCGTGCCCGCCCTCGCCGGCCGAGCCGTCATAGCGGATCGCGAGCGGCAGGAAGTGGAACATCAGGTTCGGGTAGGCCACGTCCTCGCTGGACCGGACGAAGCCGCCGCCCTCGAAGTGGTTCGTGGCCCCTGGGCCCTTGCGCAGGAACAGCCACTGCGCCCCGATGAACGGGCGCCGCCACTTCTGGGTGGCGGACGGCTGCATCGAGACCGGCTGCAGGCACTTGTACTGGATGTAGACCTCGAGGTGGTCCTGGAGGTTGGAGCCCACGCCGGGCAGGTCCGCGACCACCGGGATGCCCAGCGCCCGCAGGTCCGCAGCCGGACCCACGCCCGAGAGCAGCAGCGTCTGGGGCGAGTTGATCGAGCCGCCCGCCAGGATGACCTCGCCCGCCTCGATCCGCTCCGTGCCGCCGCCCCTGGCGACCTCGACGCCCGTGGCGCGGGTCCCGTCGAAGAGGACGCGGGTCACGAAGGCACCGGTCCGGATCTCGAGGTTCTTCCGTCCACGGGCAGGGTCCAGGTATGCCCGGCTCGCCGACCAGCGGCGGCCTCGCCGGATGTTGCGGTCGAAGGGGGCGACGCCCTCCTGGCGAAAGCCGTTGACATCGTCCGTGCGCTGGTAGCCGGCCTGCTGGGCGGCCTCGAACCAGGCGCCGAACAGCGGGTTGGTGGCCGGGCCGCGCTCGAGGACGAGCGGGCCGCCGTGGCCGCGGAAGGGATCGTCCGGCGCCGCGGCCGTGCAATCCTCCATCCGCTTGAAGTACGGCAGGCAGTGCGCGAACGACCACGTCTCCATGCCCGGGTCCGCGGCCCAGCGCTCGTAGTCGAGCGGATTGCCCCGCTGGAAGATCATCCCGTTGATGCTGGAGCTGCCGCCGAGGACCTTGCCGCGAGCGTGGTACACGCGTCGCCCGTCCATGAACGGCTCGGGCTCCGACTCGTACTGCCAGTCATAGAACCTGCTGCCGATCGGGAAGGTCAGCGCGGCCGGCATGTTGATGAACGGGTCGAATGGCCAGTCGCGCCGACCGGCCTCGAGCACCAGGACGCGCGTGGACGGATCCGCCGAGAGACGGTTGGCGAGGACGCTCCCCGCCGACCCGCCGCCGACGATCACGTAGTCCCAGCGCTTCGCGCTCACCTCGTGTGCTCCTCCGGTTTGCGACTCGGGCCCGGGACACGTCGGGGGGACGACCGAACCGGTCCGCGCAGGGGCGAATGATGCACGGTCACCACGGGTGCTGCTTGCATCTCGCGCGTGGCGCAACGGGACCCGCTGGCTCCGAGGTGCGGCCCGACGCTGGACACGCTCGCGGAGGATCTCGTACGCTCCCGGGACCATGCCGTTCCGTGATACGGCACTGTTCCGCATGACGGAACGCCCTTCGCGAGGAGCCCCGGTGAGCCGCGTCCCCCCGGCCGACGCAACGACCCCCGCCCCGCCGAGCCTGGTGGTCATCGGCTGCGGTGCGCTGGGCCGCGAGCTGATGGCGCTCCTGGGCGGCGTGCCGGGCGTGCGCGTCACGTGTCTCGCCGCGAGCCTCCACAACCGGCCCGAGCGGATCCCCGACGCGGTCCTTCGGCGCATGGCCGAGGTGCGGACCGAGCACGGCGAGGGCGTCCGCGTCTTCGTCGGATACGCGGACTGCGGGACAGGCGGGATGCTCGACAAGGCCCTCGAGGGGACCGGCGTGGAGCGGCTGCCCGGCGCGCACTGCTACGAGGTGTATGCGGGGAGCGAGGCCTTCGCCGCGATGTCCGACGCGGAGCCCGGCACCTTCTACCTGACCGACTTCCTCGCCCGCCAGTTCGACACGCTGGTCTGGAGCGGCCTCAAGCTCGACCGCCACCCGCAGCTCGTGCCGCAGCTGTTCGGCAACTACCGGCGTCTCATCTACCTCGCCCAGACCGACGACCCGGAGCTGGACGCGCGCGCGGCCGGTGCCGCCGCGAGGCTTGGGCTCGCGTATGAGCGGCGCCTGACGGGGATCGGCGGACTCCGCGCCGGGCTTCCGGTGCTCCCGGCACGTCCCTGATGGCGCGCCGCGACTCCCCGCTCCCGGCCGCCGAACGGGAGGCACTCGCCGGGCTCCTCGCCGAACCGGTCTTCGAGGTCATCCCGCTGCGCAACCTCGGGGAGGAGGCGGCGCACCTGCCCCCGGGCAGCCTCGTGTCCGTGACGGCGTCCCCGGCCAAGGGCCTCGGCGCGACGCTGGACTGGGCGACGCGCCTGGCGGCGGCCGGCCACCGCGCAATCCCTCACCTCGCGGCGCGCATGATCCGGGACCGGTCGGAGCTTGTCGAGCTCCTCGCTCGGGCGCGCGAGGCCGGGCTGACCCGGGCGTTCGTCGTCGGCGGCGACGCGGATGAGCCGGGCGACTTCCCAGACGGGCTATCGCTGCTCCGGGCGATGGATGATCTCGGGCACCCGTTCAGGACGCTGGGGGTCCCGGCGTATCCACAGGGCCACGCGACGATCCCGGGTTCGGCGCTGATTGCCGCCCTCGAGGCCAAGGCGCCCTACGTCCATCACGCCACGACGCAGATGGACTTCGACGCCGACGCGGTGGCGACCTGGGTGCGGGCACGGCGGGCCGCGGGTCTCGGGCTGGACATCGTCGTCGGGGTTCCGGGGGTCGCGGACCCGAGGTGGCTCATGGGGATCGCGGCCCGGATCGGCGTCGCCGACACGAAGCGGTTCCTCGGCAAGAACCTCCGGTTCGCCGCGGGCCTGGCGAAGTCCGGCGGCCTCTACCGGCCCACCGGGATCGTGGAGGTCCTCGCGTCGCTCCTCGCCGAGCCGGGCGCCGGCGTGACCGGGCTCCACCTGTACACGTTCAACGGCGTGGGCGCGACCGATTCCTGGCGCCGTGAGGAGCTCCAACGGCTGTGGGACCAGGCGGGCTGAGTAGCCCTATGTCAAGCCGCCTTCGCGAGGACGACCTCCTGTAGGGCTCGATGCTTGGCCGGGTTGTACGGGACGCGGTCCTGCCAGCACCGCCAGATCACGTAGACCCAGGCCCTCGCGAGGATCCGCCCGGCGTGGGGATGCGTCTTGTGGCGCGCCCTTGCTCGGGCGTACACGTCAGCGGCCCAGGGGTTGGCGAAGCGGCTGTCCTCTGCGAAGTCGACCAGGGCCTCGCGCAGCTTCTTGTCGCAGGCGAACCGGAAGGTGACCGAGAGGTGCTGCCCCGACTGCCGGGTGGACGGGGCGGCACCCGCGAGACAGGCGAGTGACTCCGGCGTGGGAAAGCGCTCGCGGACATCGCCGATCTCCGCCAGGAGGCCCGCGGCCCGGACCTGTCCAGCCCGGGGAAGGCTGCGGAAGATCACGCCGTCGGGATGGACCTCGAGCTGCCCCGCGATCCGGGCCTCGAGCTCGGCCACCTGGTCCCGGACGGCGAGGAGTGAGCGGACGAAGGCGAGCGTGACCGCGGCCCGTGCCTCGGCCTCGGGGCCGGTGACCCCGGCGGGTGCCGCCTCCAGGCGCCGGCACAGCTCGTCCGGACTGGTGCGCCCCGGATACCCCTCGCCCTTGAGCCAGGCCGCCATCCGTTTGGGCGAGAGCCAGGCCGCTTTCGCCGCTGACGGGAACCGGAGCAGGAAGCGCAGGGCGATCGGCGAGTCGAGCTCCGCGAACAGGCCGACGGCGCCCGGGAACACGAGCTCGAGGTGCGCGCGGAGCTGCTGCATGAGCCGGATCCGGGTCTGCACGAGGTCCTTGCGGGCCCGGACCGTCGCGCGCAGGGTGACGGTCGCGGGACTGTCGGGCTGGAGCGGCCGGAGCCGCTGCCCGTCGGTCCGCAGGACGTCCGCGAGCAGGTACGCGTCGGCCCGGTCGTCCTTGTTGCCCGCGGTCCCATACCGGGTGCGCAGCGCCTTCACGTGGCGGCTCGCGATGACGTACACCGTGAGCCCAGCGGCGACCAGGGCGTCGATGACCGGGCCGTCCGGTCGCTCGATCGCGACCCCGCTGACCCCGGCCTTCGCCAGCCGCCGCCCGAGCGACCGGAGCCCTGGCTCGCTGTGCTCGACCTCGAACCGCTCGAGCGCGCTCCCGCGCTCGTCGACGATGCAGACGGCGTGGGCGCGGCTCGCCCAGTCGACGCCCGCGTACCGGGTGGGACAATCCATCCCGTGCCTCCTCGCTGGTTCCAGCAGCCTGGGGGCACCCTCGTGTCCGGGACATGGCCGGCCGTTCGCTTGCTGTTCGGCGCTCGTGGCGCGCAGCCCTATCGCGGCTCCTCCAGGTCCCTGTGCGCCGGACCCCGCGGAACTCAGCCTGGTCGTCGAGCGACGAGGGCCGGTGGCGGTGGTCCGGCGGTCACCAGGGGTGCGTCCCCGGTCACTCGACCGTGGACGAGGGACATGGTGCGCCAGCAAGGGCCGTGGTCGAGGGCGACGAGGTCGAGTTCGACTGGGTGTGGCAGAACGGGAAGCGCGGGTCGGGTGTCGGTAGCCGCGGTCATCGGGACGCATCCTTGCGGGCGGTGGGGGTGGTCGTGGCCTTGGCGGCGGCCTTCGCTCGGTCACGCCGGCGGGTGACGGCGGCTGCGGCGAGCACCAGGGCATTGATCGCGAAGAACCCTCCGAGGACGGTCTCTCGCGGGCGATCCGCAGCAGACTCCTCGTCGTCATGGCCGCCTGATGGCTCCTCGTCATGGCCGCCGCCCGCGGGCGCGTGACTCGCCATCTCCTCGTCATCCATGCCTGGCATCGCGCCGTGGGCGTCAGAGGCGACGGGCTCGGGGCTCGGCTCGGCGCCGTGACCATGACCCGAGGCGGCCGATGGGGACGGATCGGCCATGTGGCCGCCCATGTCCATCGGCTCCG
>JANNHX010000169.1:0-1718 GCA_031404615.1 Chloroflexota bacterium | reverse complement strand
GTTGCCCCCGGCCAGAGCGTCGCCCTGTCCGTGAGCGATGTCGTGCCGGGCAAGGCGTCGACCGCCGCGGTGGTGCAGACCAGCACCGGTCGCGTCGCCGTCGGTGCTCTGGTCGTGACCGATGAGGGTGGTGTGCGGTCGACGGTCGTGGTCGCACGTGCGCTCGAGGAGTTCAGGGGCCGAGGGGCCGCGCGACCGTGATGCACGGCCGGCCCGAGGTGCGCTGCCGCCGCTTAGACGACCGCCGCCAGCAGGCTCACGCCGGCGATCGGCTCGGCCGCACCCTGGTTCCGCAGGCGCCGGAGCGCACGGAGAGAAATCAGGCCGCGCCGTAGGCGTCCAGTTTCACGTCGTCGGCCAGCGCGTAGGCCATCTCCGTACAGGCGGCGATCTCCTCGAGCGTGTGGCCGCGGGCGACCTCTTCGAGGACGAATCCGCCCTCGCTCCGGCGCCGGAAGAACGCCCGTTCGGTGACGATGGCGTCGCACTCAGCGGCTCCCGTCAGCGGCAGCGTGCAGCGCGCGACCAGCTTGGGAGTGCCGTCCTTGGCACAATGCTCCGTGAGCACGTACACGGTGCGCGCGCCCGCAACGAGGTCCATGGCGCCGCCCATGCCGATCTTCCTGCCCGGCATCTCGTAGTTGGCGATGTTGCCGTCGCCGTCCACCTGCAGGGTGCCCAGCATCGTGACGGCGACGCGCCCCCCGCGGATCATCGCAAACGAGGTCGCCGTGTCGAAGTAGCAGCCCCCGGGCAGCAGCGTGACAAAGAGGTTGCCGGCGTTGCGGCGATCGGGATCCTCGGTGCCGGGCGGCGAGACGGGCCCCACACACGTGATGCCATTCTCCGCCTGGATGATGACGTCGACACCAGCCGGGATGTAGTTGGCAACCAGCATGGGGATGCCGGCGCCGAGGTTGGTGACCTGGCCATCGACGAGCTCCTGGGCGGCGCGGGCAGCGATGACGCAGCGAACGTCGGGTGTCATCGCCGCACCCCGCAGTAGCTCACGTCCGCACGGACCACGGCGTCCACGAAGACGCCCGGCGCGTGCACCTTCTCCGGGTCGAGCTCGCCGACGCTGTAGGCGTGCTCGATCTCGGCGATCACGTAGTCGGCGCACGTCGCGACCGTGGTGTTGTAGTTGCGCGCCGTACCGCGAAAGCACAGGTTGCCGACCATGTCGCCGGAGTGTGCGCGCACGAAGGCAACGTCAGCGCGCACGGCCTTCTCCCACAGGTACGTGCGGCCGTCCACGGTCACCTTCTCGTGACCCTCTTCAACGGCCGTGCCCACGCCGACGGGCGTGAGAAAGCCGCCAAGGCCGGCGCCGCCGCAGCGCAGCATCTCGATGAGGTTGCCCTGGGGGACCCATACGAGCTCAAGCTCGCCATTCTCCACTGCCCGGCCCACATCGGGCGTGTAGCCGATGTGGCAGCAATGCAGTTCACGTACCATTCCGGCCTTGACGAGCTCGACCACCCCGTCGTCCCCGTAGCCGCCGTCGTTGGAGTAGAGCACGAGGTCGCGGACCGGCTGCGCCTTCAGCGCCCGGATGAGCGTGAGCGGCACCCCCTGACTGAGGAACCCCCCCAGGGCGAGGGTCATGCCCGACTCCACGCGGGCGACCGCTTCGTCGATGGGGATCATCTTGTTCAGCGCCATAGCGAGCACCTCACGGTCGTCAGCTTGTCAGGTCGGTTCGCGGCTCAGCCGGC
>JANNHX010000168.1:0-17877 GCA_031404615.1 Chloroflexota bacterium | reverse complement strand
GAACTGCTGCCGCTGGCTGATGGCGTAGGCGATGGCCGCCTCGTCGAGCGCCGGCTCGGGGCTCCCGGCTCCGCCCGGCGCGGCGCTGGTCACGGCGGGCGGGGCGGCGCCCGACGGCAGGGACGTCGATGATGGTGACGGTGACGGGCTGGAACCGCAGGCCGCGGCGATGACCGCCGCGACGACGATGCCCACCCACGGGCGTGCGGTCCGCTTCTTCACCGGTCTCGACCCCCACAGCGGTGACCCGACGGCGCCATCATGGACCGCGCCGTGTTGGAGCGGAAGTGCCCGGTCGCCCGAACCGGCACGTTTGACCCCCCCACGGAGCACGCGTACACTCCGGCGGCCTGCCGGCAGGCTTGGCGTGCCCTGTGCACGTTTGCCTCCGGGACGCCCCCTGCGCCGTCGGGCATCGCGCGCGGAGGACGGGTACGAGACTCCTGCCCGAGGAGGTGAACCGGGTTTGGCCGAAGTCCGAGTGGGTGAGAACGAGACGTTCGAGAGCGCTCTCCGTCGCTTCAACAAGAAGATCCAGCAGAGCGGGATCCTCGCGGAAGCTCGCCGTCGTGAGCACTACGAGAAGCCGTCGGTGAAGCGGAAGCGCAAGGAAGCGAAGCGCAAGAAGAACGCGCGCGCGAGCCAGGGCTGAGCCTCAGAGGGCGCCGCGGTGGGTCGCAGGACGATGACACCGCCGCGGTTCCCACGGCCCACCCGAAAGCGTCGATCCCTGGATCCCGTCCCGGAACCCACCAGCGGCGCAGCTCGCGGGCACGGCACCACCGTCGGGGCACACCGACGACGCCGTGACGCCCGAGGAGCCATCCGGTGACCCTTCGCGAACGACTCCATGACGACACGATCGCTGCGATGCGGTCGGGTGACGCGCTGCGTCGCGACACCCTGCGCATGGTGCAGAACACCATCTACAACATCGAGAAGAGCAAGAAGGTCACGCTGTCCGAGGACGAGATCCTCGCCGTCGTGACCCGCGAGACCAAGACCCGCCGCGAGAGCGTCGAGGCCTTCCGCAAAGGGGACCGCGAGGACCTCGCCGCGAAGGAGGAGGCGGAGATCGCCATCCTCGCCGACTATCTCCCGACGGCCCTCACCGAGGACGAGCTGCGCGCGCTCGTCGAGCAGGGCGTCGTTGAGACCGGGGCCGCCACCGCTCGGGATCTGGGCAAGGTGATGGGCTGGCTATCCCCGCGGATCCGCGGCCGCGCCGACGGGAAGCTCGTGTCGGGGCTCGTCGCCCGGGCGCTCGCGCGCGCCGACCTCGCCTCGCACGACACGGAGCACTGACCTCCTTCGTCGGAGGACATACCGATGTTCGCTCGCAGCCGTGAACCCGCGAACCAGTTCACCCGACGCGATGCCGGGCGTCTCGTCCTGGCGTCCGCCCTCCTGATCGCGGCGATGTCGCTGATCCTGGGCCTCGACTTCCTCCCGGGGCAGACCCAGCTCGAAGCAGGCAAGCCCGCCCCGACGACCGTGCAGGCCTCGCGGACCGACTCCTATACGAGTGATGTCCTCACCGAGCGGGAGCGGGCGAAGGCGCAGGTGGCGGTCGAGCCCCAGTACGACTTCACGATCGCCCGCGGGGCCTCCGTCGCGGCGGCGCAGCTCCGGGAGCTGGATCGCAAGGTCGCCCCGATCGATGCCGCCTTCGCCGAGGGCGTGACGCCCGAGGGCCGCGCCGTCCTCCTCGCCGACGTGCTGCCCGGCACCCTGGACAAGGGCGTCCGCGAGACCCTCGCCGGCCTGGACGCGTCGGGCTGGGAGGCGGTCCGATCCGAGTCCGCGAGGGTCCTGGACACCGTCGAGCGCTCCGAGCTCCGCGACACCGAGGTGTCCACGATCCGCGACGGCGTCGAGGGCCGCTTCGCCGGGGACCTGACCGTCGCCGAGACCGCTCTGGGCGCCGCGCTCATCCGGCCGCTGATCGTGCCCAACTCCTCGTTCGACGCCGAGCTTACCCAGCAGGCGCGTGCCCGCGCGGTCGAGGGTGTCGAGGACGTCGTCAAGTCCTGGGAGCGCGGCGAGACCATCGTCCGCAGCGGTGACCGCGTCGACGAGGTGGCCTGGGAGGCCATCGAGTACTTCGGCCAGAAGACGGGTGGCCTGGACGTGGCGCGCCTCGTGGGCTTCGTCGTCCTGTCCGTGCTGGTCATCGCGCTGCTGCTCACGTGGATCTGGCGGTTCCGCCGCGAGTTCTGGCACCGGAACAACGTCCTGCTGCTGCTGAGCCTCCTCCTGCTCGTCGCGGTGTTCGCGCTGAAGCTCACGGCGGGGCGCCTGTGGCTGCCCTACGCGTTGCCGCTCGCGGCCGTCGGCATGCTGGTGACGGTGCTGCTCGACGCCGGCGTGGCGATGATGCTGACGGCGCTCATCGCGATCCTGGCCGCGGCCGTCAACGGGGCGGGCCTGGAGTTGGCCGCGTACGTCATGCTCGGCGGGATCGCCGGCATCGTCGGCATCCGGCGCGGCGATCGGCTCGTCGTCTTCGTCCAGGCAGGCATCGGGGTATTCCTCGTCCAGGCCACGGTCGTGGGGACGTTCGCGTTGCTGGGCGACCAGGACATCCGCGGCGTGCTGGAGCTGATCGGCGCGGCGGCGGTGTCCGCCTCGGGGTCGACGGTCGCCGCCGTGGGCTCCTTCGCGGTCATCGGCTCGGTGTTCGGGATCGTGACCGTCTTCCAGCTCCTGGAGCTGGCGAACCCGTCGCAGCCGCTCCTGCGGCGGCTCCTCGTCGAGACGCCCGGCACGTACCACCACAGCCTCATGGTCGGGAACCTCGCGGAGCGCGCCGCGGAGTCCATCGGCGGGGATGCGCTGCTCGCCCGTGTCGCCGCGTACTACCACGACATCGGCAAGCTCTCGAACCCCGTCGCCTTCATCGAGAACCAGGCCGGCGGCGACAATATCCACGACGAGCTCGACCCCGAGACCTCGGCCCAGCTGCTCAAGAGCCACATCGGCGCGGGCATCGACATCGCGTACAAGTCGGGGCTGCCGACGGCGATCATCGCGTTCATCCCGCAGCACCACGGAACCGCGGTCATGTCCTACTTCTACGCCCGGGCCAGGGAGCAGGCGGCTGCGCCGTTTGGCGGGCTCGAGACGGCGGAGGGGCGCAAGGCGGCAGACGCGATCGACGCACGCAAGTACCGCCACGGCGGTCCCAAGCCGCAGTCCCGGGAGGCCGCGATCATCATGCTCGCGGACTCGGTCGAGGCGTCCGTGCGGTCGCTCTCGTCCCGGGACGAGGTCGCGATCCGGGCCATGGTCGGGCGGATCTTCGAGGAGCGGATCGGCGACGACCAGTTCGACGAGTGCGACCTGACCCTCAGGGACATCGAGCTCATCCGCGAGGCGTTCGTGGGCCAGCTCCTGGGCATGTACCACCAGCGCGTCGCGTATCCCCAGAACAAGGTCGTGGAGCTCGAGAGCCGGCGCGCGGCGGGAGACCAGTAGGGGAGCCAGGCCTGGCGTCGGTCTCCCGCCCGTCGGTCTCCCGCCCGGCCGGTACCTCCGAGGGCCCGGCCGGTTTCTCCACGGCGCCGCGGGCACCTCCACGGCGCGGAGGCCCAACCCCGCATCTACGCCTGGGCATGGTGGTAGACGGCGCCGAACCCCCAGGAGGGCCTCCGGTACGCCTCCAGGTGGTAGGCGAGGGGTTCTCGCGGCTGCCACCCGCGCTACAACCACAGCCAGGCGTAGGCGATACGATCGCCGGGTGCGAAGCCTGTACCTCGGCCCGTGGCGGATCGACGTCGAGTGGCGTGACCACGTGGAGCGGCTGCTCCCGGCGACGGCCCTCGCGCGGGCGGCCGCGGCGGCGCTCGACGCGGCGGGGGCCCCCGCGCCCGCGAACCTGAGCCTCATCCTCTCGGACGACGCGGAGCTGGCCGAGCTCAACGGCGAGCACATGGGCAAGTACGGCCCGACGGACGTGCTCTCGTTCCCGCTTCTGGACCCGGGCGACTACCCGGCACATCCCGGCAAGGCGGCTCCCGCCCCGGTCGCCGGCGCCGATGAGCCGTTCCTACTCCCGCCCGGCTCCCGCCGGCACCTGGGCGACATCATCGTGTCGGTCGAGCGGGCGGTCGACCAGGCCGAGGCGGGTCGCGGCGGTCAGACCGGCGACATCCGCTGGGATGCCCGCGACGAGCTGCGCCTGCTCGTGACCCACGGCACCCTCCACGTCTGCGGCTGGGACCACGCCGAGCCGGTCGAGGAGGCCGCGATGCGCGCGCTCGAGCGGGAGCTGCTCACCCGGCGGTGAAGGAGGAGGGGGCGATGGGGATGCGGTTCGTGCGGGTGGCAATCGTCGCCGGCGTGCTCGCCCTCACGGCCGGGTGCGGCGCGGCGGACGACCCGGGCGAGATCCGGTACACCTGTGGCCGGTTCCCGTTCGGCCAGGAGGTCCTGGCCGGCGTGCGCAACGATGAGACGGCTGCCACGCCGTTCGCGGCAGCCCTCCGCAAGCACGTCGCGCGGCAGGACATGGACATCAACCGGCTCCCGGACACCGGCTGGACGCTCACGGGCCAGGACGCCGCGGGCGCCGAGTTCGTGACCAGCACGGGACCCGAGCTGATGGCGGTCACCGTGGGCCGGGTGCTCGGGCCCGCGCAGGAGCCGTTCGATGTGGACGGCTGGGTCGTGGATGGCTGGGGCGGGTGCCAGCCGCAGCGCGTCCTGGCCGCCGGCCTCGGCAACGCGGAGTGGACGATCGCGCCCGGCCAGGCGATCGGGCCGGCGACGACCCGGTTCGAGGCGCTCGTCATGGAGACCGCGTGCGCGTCAGGCCAGTCCTCCGAGGGCCGGATCGTCGGTCCGGAGGTGGTGGCGGCCGGCGATGCGGTGCTGGTGACGTTCGCCGTGCGCGAGCCCGCGAACAACAACCTGACCCAGACCTGCCAGGGCAACCCCGCGACCCGGGTGACGGTGACCTTGCCGGAGCCGCTCGGGACGCGGACCTTGCTCGACGGGTCAACACTGCCGGCGCGAGAGCCAGTCGAAGAGCCCTGAGCAACGGGACGCCTGACGCGATCGTTGAAGCGCCGTGGCTCGGGCGTCCCGCTGTTTACTCCACGCTGGCGATCGTGATCGACGACGCCGGGAGCACCGTGCCGGTCCCCGGGTCCAGCACAGACTGGAGGAGGGTCTCCTCCCAGCGGTAGGTGCCCGCCGTCACGACCCGCGCGACGTAGCGCAGGGTGTGGACCGGCACCCTCGGGTCGACCCCGATGCAGAAGTCCACGCGCTGGCCGGTGACCCGCCACGGGGCCTCCACGACGCTTGCCGGATCGACCTCCTCGCCATCCTCCCCGCTTGACCACGCGCCGTGCGTGATGGGCACGAGACCGGATGGCACGAGCTCCGTGACGGCCCAGCAGGTGTGCTCCTCGCGGCTCGCGAGCTTGACCTTGAGCGTCACGACGACGGCGTCCCTGACCGAGACGGTCCCGGCGGGGCTGACCGTCCGGGTGATCTCCTGGCCGGCGGGGGCGGTGAGCGAGGCCGGGTCGAGCAGCCGCTCACTCCGGGTCGTCACGAGGACCGAGCCACTCACCGGCTCGAGCCGCGCGCCCGGGACCTGGGCCGGCGTCAGCACGACCGTGGCCGGCCGCGAGCCTTCGATCCGGATCTCGGAGCGCTTCCCGTCGACGGTGATTGCCGCGACCGCGTCCGATGCCGGCAGGCGCCGGACCCAGCCCTGGGCGGCGAGCGCTCGCTCCAGCTCGACGAGCGTGGTCTTGGGCGGGTGTGCGTCGAGCCAGGCGTCCATGTCGGCCGCGACGGGCTCGCCGAGCCGCGCCGCGACGATCGCGAGGCGGGCGGTGAGCACGATCGACGGGTCACTGCCCGCCGGCGTTGTGACGCGGACCCACGGGCCCTGCCGTTCGCCGGACTCGCGCAGGACGTCGCGCATGAGGCGTCCGGCCGTGGTCTCGTCGCCCGCCGCGATGGCGGCGAGGGCGAGGGCGACCTGCTCATCGATCGAGAGGTCGTCGAGGTCGGCGAGCCCCGCGAGCTCGCCGAGGGCCGGCGCGCCGGTGGCCGCCAGCCCGACGAGGGCCCAGATCCGCTCTTCGCGGGTGGTGGGCACGAGGTCGACGAAGTACCGATTGAGGCTCCGGATCCGCGGGTCGTCGCTGAGGGCTGCGAGGGCGCTCAGCTCGATCTCGTCCGAGCCGTAGGCGAAGAGTGAGTAGGCCGTCTCGGGCTGGAACCGCGAGAGGTCGGCCTCGAGGGCGGGGCCCGTCGGCTCGATCCCGAACGTGTCGCGCAGCACGCGGGTCGCGATGCCGGCGGCGAGCGCCCGGTCGCCACGGATGAGGTCGTGGCTCGCGAGCTCGGTCAGGACCGGGATGACCCGGCCGCGCCCGGCGTCGCCGAGCACGAGCGTCGTGAGACCCGAGCCGCCCAGGACCGCCGTCGGCGCATCGAGCGGTGCGTAGGACACCGACGCCTGGCTCGTCCTCGACGAGATCACGGTGAAGGTCCGGGTCAGGACATCGCGCTTCGCCGCGTCGCCGGTCCCGGTGACGGCCTCGACCCGCAGCCGGTGCGTCCCGAGCGTCAGCGCCGGGAGCGGCACCTCCGCGGCCGTGAAGGCCGTCGCGCGCACGACGACCGGCGCCAGCGGCAGGGTGTCGGACGAGACGGTGAACGTGACGGCGTCGTCCACCGCGAGCCCGCTGCCGTAGGCGCGGACGGCGACGATCGGCTGGTCGGCCGCCAGGTAGGTCTCGGCAACCGTCAGCTCGGCGAAGAAGGGGAGGGACACCGCCAGCCTGGCCTCGCCCATGCCGGCAAGGAGCGAGCGGCTGACGCCGGACGCGAACGCGTGCCAGGACGTCAGGTCGTCCGAGAGGTCGAAGGACAGGGAGGCCCGGCCGTCGGCGCCGGTACGCACGAGCTTCGCGACCAGCCAGTCGCGGAAGTCGGCTCGACCGCCGTCGCTGCC
This sequence comes from Chloroflexota bacterium, assembly GCA_031404615.1. Taxonomy (GTDB): domain Bacteria; phylum Chloroflexota; class Limnocylindria; order Limnocylindrales; family CSP1-4; genus CAIXZV01. The sequence continues at coordinate 10,898 of JANNHX010000168.1, read as the reverse complement.
GCCGCCACCGGTGGTGTCGCCGCCCTCGCCGCCGCTCTCGGGGCGCGGGTCACGGTGCGTCCAGCCAAGGCCGATGAGCCCGTCCCCGACCTCCTGGTAGAGGCTGTCGAGCGGGTTGCTCTCGTCGACGACGCCCATCGCGACGAGCTTCTCATCCACGACCCCCACGTACACGGACGCGGCGACAGCCTTTCCGAAGCGGTCCGTCGTGCGGACGGCGAGCGTCGCCGTGTCGCCCGGGGCGTAGCGCTCCCGGTCCGGCGTGACGGCGATCGCGAGCGCCCGGTCCGTGATCCGGAAGTTGACGCGCCCCCCGTTCGCCACGACCTCGTAGGCCTTGCCGTTGAACCGGACGGCCTGGACGGTGAAGCCCGGCACATCTGCGGCGCGGAACCGCGTCGACCAGCGGGGGCTCGTCGTGAGCGCCCAGGAACGGAGCCCGGCCCGGGTGGTGGTCCACAGGTAGGTCGCGGGGCTGCCGGCGCCGTGGCCACCGGTGAAGGTGAACGGGACGCGCTCGCCGATGGACCAGCCGTCCTCGCGATACCAGCCGTCGAGCCACGGCGTTTCGGAGGGGGTGGCCGCGGTGATCCGGGCCTCGGCCCAGTCCTCGGTCGACGTGACGCGGCCGTCGGCGTCGGTCGTGCGGACGGTGACCTGGTAGGAGCGGTTGTCACCGCCGGCGGGGAACGTGACGCGGTAGCGGCCCTTCGCATCGGCTGTGATGGTCTTCATGCCGAGGTTCACCTCGCGCGTCGTGGTCTCGTAGACGGGCACGGTCCGCTTCGTGATGAAGTCGTACTCGGTCCCGGTCTTGTGGCGCGTCGAGATCGACTCGACCGCCTTCACCTCGACCTTCGCGCCGGCATGGACCGGCCCGTACGGGTCGACGTCGCCCAGCCACGCGGGCGTGGTGGTCTCGAACCGGTCGTAGGCAACGTCGTTGACGGTCCCCGACACGACCAGGCGCTTGCCGTCGACGATGGCCTGATCGCGCAGGATGACGTCCGCCCGGAAGACCGCGACGGGCGCGCTTCCCCTGATCTCGCCTTCCTCCGGCAGCTCGGGGCGCCCGGAGATCTGAACGATCCCCCACTGGCCAGACCCGTCGGTGTCTTCCTCGGGGCGCAACGTGACCGCTGCCGTGCCCGTGCCGTTGACCCCGGTCACGAGGGGCGTGGTCCGCTCTGTCGCGTCCAGCACCAGGCGGGCCCCGGCGACCGGCGTGCCCTCGAAGAAGGCTGCGTCGGCCGTCACGAGGACGCTGGAGCCGGACACGACCGCGTGCCTCGATGTGCCGAGGCGCAGGGTCCAGGCGGGCTTCTCGATGACGTTGACGATGATCCCGCGTTCCGCGATTTCGGTGCCGCCCGTGCGCAGGATGAGGCGATAGTCGCCATACGGGAGGTCCCTGATCGGCACCTGGACGAGGAATGCGCCGTTCCGGTCCGGGGTCGCCTTCAGGGTCGTGATCTCCGTGGCCGAGGCGTTCTCGTCGCTCCATGTCGTCAGGACGACTTCGACCTGGGCAGGGACGTCGCCGGATGCGCGGTCCCGGAGCATGCCCCAGACGTTGGCGGTGTCGGTCGAGCGGTACTCGTAGCGGTCCGGCCCGAAGACAACCCACCAGGGCGTGTCGCCGTTGCCGGTGTCGCCGGAGCACTTCTCGCACTGCCGCTCGCCACCCGGGACGAAGACGGCGCGGCTGCCCTTGCGGACGATCAGGACCGGCCCCTGCTCCTCAGCGTCGCCGTTGACGATGCTTGCCGGGGTCTTGCCCACGACGAGGCCGTCGGCGTCGGTGGTGCCGATCCCCTTGCCGGCGACGGCCGCCGTCGCGCCCTGGGCGGGCTTGCCCGTCCTCAGGTCGTTGGCCCAGGCGAGCGTTCGCGTCCCGGTGACCACGGCATAGACCGCGAGGTCCGTGACCTGGAGGACGAGCTGCTGCGGCACCTTCTCGTAGCTCAGCGTGACGACGTACCAGCCCGCTTCGAGGGCCTTCGGCAGCCGGACGTAGGTCAGCCAGTCGTTCTCGGAATCGAAGCGCTTGAGCGGCAGCGGCGTGTCGACGACGGCCGTGAGGCCATCCGTGGCGACCGGCGCGACGCCGGAGAGCTGCGTCCAGCCCGGCGCCCGCTCGATCGCGCGCCACGCCGTGACCGCGACCTCGAGATTCGCGAGGTGGTGGACGGCGACGCCGATGCGCTCCGGCATCGGGATTGCCGGCATGTTCCCCGCTTCGTCGTCGGGCCACCAGCGCTCGACGCGGATGGGGATGATGGCCCGCTCACTGGGGCGGACCTCCCAGAGCCGGCCACTCGGGCTCAGGTGGACCCCGGACGGGGTGCCGCCCTCGGTCTCAAACCTGACGACGACGTCCTCTACGAGCGTCATCGGGGTGCCGGCCAGCGGCAGGCCATGGCGGACGGTCAGGGTATAGAGCGTGGCCTCGGCCAGCCGCGACTCCGGGACGAACGCGATGGTCTTGCCGGCCTGCTCGAGATGGCCGCTGACGGCGGGCGAGACGCTGATGAAGCGTTCGGCGTCCGCCATTGCCACGCCGTACTGGTTGAACGTGACCTCGAGCCCGGTGTCGCGCGGGACCCTGGTGCTGCCGTCGCCCGGCGTCGTCGCCGCGACCGCGAGCGGCCCGACAGCCTGCACGGCCCACGTCCCCTGGATGGTGCCATCCGGGGCGGTGAGCGAGAACCGGTAGCCCTGGCCCTGGCGGAGCGGTGCAACGGGGGTGACGAGCGCGGTGCCGCCCGAGGCGGCGACCACGAAGTCCAGCGGGGGCTCGGCGGTGAGGCGATCGGCGACCGCGATGGGGTCGGCGCCGTCGAGTGGGGTGAGCCGGAACGCCGTGTCGGTGAGCACGCCGGCGGCTGACGCCTCGGTGGCCTCGAAGGTGGCGACGGGCTCCAGCGGCGGGATCTCGACGCCCTTGCTCCAGGCGCCGTCGTCCTCGGGGGCCGGGGTGCCAGCCGGGTTCTGCGAGGTACCCGGGGCATCGGTGCCGGTCGCCGGGCTGGACGGGGACGGGCCGCCGCAGGCCGCCAACAGGGCGGCGACGACGAGGAGGACGAGGGCGGTGGCGGCCCGACCTTCCCCGAATGGATGGGTGGTGGACGGACGCCGCTCGAAGCCGCGCATGGGACTCGCTCCCGGGGGGGCCGGACGGCGGACCTGAAGGCTGCTCGTCTCGACCTGCTTGTGACGCCTCGCGAAGGTGCCGCGTGACTGCCCCTTCGACGGCTCGCGGTACCATGGCGCGAAGCCCCGCAGGACGTCGTCCCGGGGCCGTTCGCCGTGCGCGCAGGAGGTTCGGAGCGGAGTCGTGAAGCTCGTCGTCGGCCTGGGGAACCCGGGCAACCAGTACGCGGAGACGCGCCACAACATCGGCTGGATGGTGCTCGACCGGTTGGCGGACCGGCACGGGCGGGCCGGTCGTGGGCGGCAGCGCGACGCGTCCTCGGTGATCGAGCTGCGCACCAAGGGCCTGGAGCTGATCCTCGCCAAGCCGCAGACGTTCATGAACGACTCCGGCGTCGCGGTGCGCAAGCTCCTCGCGAGCAACCGGGTGCCAATCCTCGAGCTGCTGGTGATCGCGGACGACTTCGCGCTGCCGTTCGGCAAGCTGCGGTTCCGCGAGTCCGGCTCGCACGGCGGGCACAACGGGCTGCGCTCGATCATCGACGAACTCGGCACGGAGAAGTACGCGCGGCTGCGGGTCGGCATCGGGGAGCCGGGGCGGGGCGCCATCGACCACGTGCTCAGCAAGTTCGCGGCGGACGAGCGGACCCGCCTGCCGATCCTGCTCGACGCCACCGCCGACGCCGTCGAGGCGTGGGCGCGCGAGGGGACCTCCAAGGCCGCGAACCGGTTCAACGCGTTCGAGATGCAGGCGCCGGGACCGGACGAGGCGGGCCCGAAGCCGGGCGAGGTCGGCGGTCCGGCCGACGACTCCGGCGTGCGCCGCACGAAGACCGGCTGGCGCAGGATCCTTGGCGGCATCGGGGAGGTCGACGAGCGCGGCGAGGGCGGGAAGGGCCGGCGGTGACCAGCGGCGACCGGTACCGCGGCCGGACCACGCGCCAGCGGAACGTCGCGGACAGGGTCGCCAGGGAATGGGCGGATCGGCGCGCCGCGGCCGAGGTGGGCGAGGCGCAGGTCGACCTGGATCGCGCGTCCGCCGAAGCCGAGGTGGAGCTGCTGGACCCGGCGGCGCGGCCGGAGGGCGCCATCGAGGCCTCCAGGGCGAGGCGGGCCGCGCGCACGAAGGCGGCCGCGAAGCCGGGAGACCGCGGCGCTGGCGGCAAGCGTGGTGCCGGGTGGCGGGTGCCGGACCTCGCGGCACTGCCGAAGCTCCTCCACGAGACGGGGTCGTTCGCGACCCTGCGGGAACGGCTGGGTCCCGTGGCGGCTCCCTCGATGCACGGGCGGCACGTGGGGCTCACGTCGGTGCCGCACGGGGCGAAGTCGTACCTCGCGGCGGCGCTCGCGCTCGCGACGGGCGGCGAGCGCGTGTGCTGGGTCGCGCGCGACGCGGAGATCGGCGACCGGGTGGCCGAGGAGCTGGGCGCGTGGCTCGGCGACCCGGCGCTGGTCGCGATCCTGGAGCCGCGGACCTCGCTCGCGTACGAGCGCTCGGAGCTGGTGCCAGACGAGACGGCGGCGCGGGTTGCGGCGCTCGCGGCCTGGCGCGGGGGCAAGGCGAAGGTGCTGGTCGCCTCGGTGCAGGCGCTGCTCCAGGCGACGATCGCGCCCGGGGACCTGCCGGCGCAGCTGCGGACGCTGGTGCCCGGGACCCGCATCGGGCTGGAGGCGCTCCTCGCCGAGCTGTTCGAGCGTGGGTACTCGCCGGTCCTCGAGGTCGCGGGACGCGGCGAGTTCGCACGGCGCGGCGGCATCGTGGACGTGTTCCCGCCCTCGGCGCCGCTACCCGTTCGGATCGAGTTCTTCGGCGACGAGATCGACTCGCTGCGCGCCTTCGACCCCACGGACCAGCGGAGCGTCGAGCCGGTCAAGGAGCTCACGCTGCTGCCCGCGACGGAGTTCCTGCTGCCCCCGGGCGGCGCGGAGGAGATCCGGGCGCGGCTCGGGCGGCTCGCGGCGCGGCTCCCGGAGCGGCTCGCACTCGACATGGCGCGGTTCGCGGGCGAAGGCACCCTCGAGCGGCCCGCGGCGGTGACGGCCGGGCGCGCGCTCCCCGCGGGCGACGCGGCGGAGGTCTGGGCGCGGCTCATCGCCCCGTCCACCGGCCTCGACCACCTGGACGCCGACACGCTGTTCGTCCTGGACGAGCCGGGCGACCTCGCCGACGCGGCGGAGTTCCTGTGGCGCCAGGCGGAGGAGCGGCACGGCGAGCTGGTGGAGGGAGGCGAGCTGCCCAGGGACTGGCCGCAGAGCTTCCTGCCGTCGCGGGATTGGAAGGCGCGGCTGCACGGGGCGCGGACCCTGGAGCTCACCTGGCAGTCCGAGGCGGCCGACGCCGCTGGCATGGCCTTCGCATCCAGGGGCCTCACCTCGGGCGACCTGTTCGGCTGGCGCGAGCCCGTCCTGCCGCCGGGGCGCACGGAGCGCCTCGTCGACGGCGTGGAGCACTGGCTGGGCGAACGGGCCCGCGTCGTGCTCGTATCGGACCAGGCGCCGCGTCTCGCGGAGCTGCTCGGCGAGGCCGGGCACGCCGTCGGAATCGTGGGCCGGATCACCGAGGCCCCGCCGCCCGGGGCCATCGCGCTCGTGGAGCGGAGCCTCAACGGCGGCTTCGAGGGCGGCCCGGACGGCCTGGCGGTCGTCACGGATCGCGAGCTCTTCGGCAGCGTTCGCGTCCGGCGGCCCAAGGCGATGCGGCGCGTCGTCCCGCGCGACATCCTCGAGCGTCTCACGACCGGCGACATGGTGGTCCACATCGACCACGGGATCGCCCGCTACGAGCAGATGCTGCGGCGCGGCGAGGCCGGCCAGGAGCGCGACTACCTGGAGCTCAGCTTCGCGGCGGGTGACCGGATCTTCGTCCCGGTCGAGCAGATCAACCGGGTCTCGCGGTACAGCGGCGGCGACAGCCCGCAGCTCTCCCGGCTGGGTGGGACGGACTGGCTGCGCACCAAGCAGCGGGTCCGCAAGGCCGTCAACGACCTGGCCGAGGAGCTGCTCAACCTCTACGCGAAGCGCGAGGCCGCCGAGGGCTTCGCGTATGGCGTCGACACCCCGTGGCAGTCCGAGATGGAGGCGTCCTTCCCGTACGAGGAGACGCCGGACCAGCTGCGGGCCGTCATCGAGGTCAAGATCGACATGGAGGCCCGCAAGCCCATGGACCGCCTCGTGGTGGGCGACGTGGGCTACGGCAAGACCGAGGTCGCGCTGCGAGCCGCGTTCAAGGCGACCCAGGACGGCAAGCAGGTCGCGGTGCTGGTGCCCACGACGGTCCTCGCCGGGCAGCACTTCAGGACGTTCAGCCAGCGGTTCTCGGCGTTCCCGATCACGGTCCGGCTGCTGTCGAGGTTCGTCTCGGGCAAGGAGCAGGACGCGACGATCGCCGGTCTGGCGGCCGGGCAGGTCGACATCGTGATCGGGACCCACCGGCTCCTCTCGAAGGACGTCGCGTTCAAGGACCTCGGCCTGGTCGTGGTCGACGAGGAGCAGCGGTTCGGGGTCGCGGCGAAGGAGCGGCTCAAGCAGCTGCGGTCCGCGGTGGACGTGCTCACCTTGAGCGCCACCCCGATCCCGCGGACGCTCAACCTGGCGCTGGCCGGGATCCGGGACCTCAGCGTCATCGAGACGCCGCCCGAGGATCGCCTGCCGATCCAGACGCGGGTCGCGGAGGCGTCGGCGGGGCTCGTGCGCGACGCGATGATGCGCGAGCTGGACCGCGGCGGCCAGGTGTTCTACGTCCACAACCGGGTCGAGACGATCGAGGCGCAGGCCGAGCAGCTGCGGCGGCTCCTGCCCGGCGCGCGGATGCTGGTGGGGCACGGGCAGATGGGCGAGGGCGCGCTGGAGAAGGTCATGCTCACCTTCGCCGACGGCGCGGCCGATGTCCTCGTCTGCACCACCATCATCGAGAGCGGCCTCGACATCCCGAACGCGAACACGATCGTCATCGACCGCGCGGACACCCTGGGCCTGGCGCAGCTCTACCAGCTGCGAGGGCGCGTCGGGCGGTCGTCGCGGCGCGCCTACGCGTACCTGCTCTACCGCCGGCGCGAGCGCATGAGCGATGAGGCACGCAAGCGGCTCCAGGCGATCTTCAACGCCTCGGAGCTTGGGGCCGGGTTCCAGATCGCACTGGCAGACCTCGAGATCCGCGGCGCCGGGAACATCCTGGGCGGCGAGCAGAGCGGGTTCATGGCCTCGGTGGGCTTCGACCTGTACAGCAGGCTGCTGGCGGAGGCGGTGGAGGAGGCGAAGGCGAGGCGCGAGGTCCGGGAGCCGGTGCGCGAGGTGCCGCAGGCGGTGGTGGACCTGCCGGTCGAGGCGCACCTGCCGGACACGTACGTCCCGGAGACGGCACAGAAGCTGGAGCTCTACCGGCGGCTCGCTCGGTCGCGCACGGCCGGGGATCTCGCCGCGTTCCGCCAGGAGGTCACGGACCGCTACGGGCCGATGCCGGTGCCGGTCCTGCGGCTGGTGGAGGTCGCGGAGCTGCGGCTGGCCGCCGAGGGCGCAGGCGTCGCGTCGCTGTCACGCGAGGAGGGGTGGCTGGTCGTGAGGTTTGGGGCAGGGCTCTCGCGCGCGACCGCGATGCAGCTGCTCAGCCCGTCGTTTGGGGCACCGCTGCCGGGCGTGCGGGCGGGCGACATGACGTTCGCGTCGAACCAGGTCCGGATCCGGCTGCCGAAGGACGCGCTCAAGGGCTGGGTCCTGACGCAGGCGGTGGTGTCACGGCTGGTGGCGGCGGCGGGGGTGGCGGCCGAGACCGCTGGGTGAGAGACCCTCAAGCGTGCCGCGGGCTCTGTGTCGAGGTGGGAATGATGTACGACGAAGGCACCACGCGACTGCTGGTGGAGTGCTCGGACGACTACACGCACAACGTCTACCTCGTCGCAACAGCTCTCGGCGACGGCCTGGTTGCGCGATCGCTCAACTGAGGCCTGACAGGCCCTCGTCCCTGCCAACCTGACTTGACGTATGCTCATGATAGTTTATGCTGAGGCATAACATCATCGAGGATAATGTCATGGCCAAGGAGCACCAGGTCGGCCTCCCAGGCTTCGTCGGGAGGGTCCGCGAACTCGGCGTCCTCGATACCGCCCTCCGTCATGTGCGCGAGGTCGGCGCCGGCCAGATGGTGATCATCCGGGGCCGGCGGCGTGTCGGCAAGTCTTGGCTCGTCGAGGAGTTCCTGCTCCGCCGAGGACTCCAGAACGTGTTCTTCACGGCCTCCCGGAACCCCGTCGACGGGGATCTCGGCAGGTTTGCGGAGGCGCTGCTCCAGGGCACCCTCCCCGACGAGGCGAGACCTGGCGGCGTCACGTTCGCCAACTGGGAGTCGGCGCTGGTCGCCGCCGCGAGCGGTGCCACAGTCGCGGATCCGTCGGTGATGGTGATCGACGAGTTCCCGTACCTCGGCGGCGAGACGGACGATGGCTCGCGGGCGATCGAGTCGCTGATCTCGGCGGCATGGGAACGGCGGCTGTCGCGGATGCCGGTCGTGCTCGTGCTCGTCGGTTCCGACCTCGCCATGATGGAGCGGCTGACCGAGTACGGCCGCCCGCTCTACGATCGGGCCGCCCGCACCCTCGTCGTCGACCCCCTCACACCGGGAGACATCGCCGCAATCGCGGGACTCGCGCCGGTCGAGGCGTTCGACGCGTACGCCGTCATCGGCGGGCTGCCGGCCTTCGCGACGGCCTGGCAGCGGGCCGGCGACATCGGCCAGTTCCTGCGAGAGGCCCTGTCGAGCGCCGATGCGCCGTTCGTCACCAGCGCCCAGCGGATCCTGGAGGCCGAGTTCCCGGCCCACCTCAATGCGCGATCGATCCTCTCGGCCGTCGGGTATGGCGAGCGAACGCTCAAGACGATCGCGGACGCCGTCGGCATGTCGCCAGGGAACGTCGCCAAGCCCATCAGCACCCTCGTGGGCGCCAAGCGGATCGTCCGGGTCGAGGAACCCCTGTCGGCGGAGCGACTCAACGCCCCGCGCTACTCGATCACCGACCCCTATCTGCGCTTCTGGCTCCGGTTCATCGAGCGGGAGCTGCCGGCTATCGAGCGCCTGCACACAGACGAAGTCGTTCGCCGCATCATGGCCCGATGGCCCGACATCCGCGGCACCTTCGTGGAGCCGATCCTTCGCGACGCGCTCGAGCGGCGACTGCCGGACGAACGGCTTCCCGGCGCCACGTATGTCGGCAGCTACTGGACGCGCAAGAACGAGCCGCAGATCGACCTGGTGGGCGGCGACTCCCGGACATCTCCCGCGTCGATTGCATTCGTCGGCTCCATCAAGTGGCGGGAACGGGCGCCATTCGACGGTTCGGACATCGCGCAGCTCGCTCAGCAGAGCGCCCTCGTGCCCGGCATCAGCCCCGCGACACCGCTCGTTGCCATCTCCCGGACCGGGATCGATCCCTCAGTGCGCGGCCTGACGCTCGCGCTGACGCCCGACGAGCTCCTCGGCGGAAGCTGATCCAGTCCGAACGGGAGCGGTAGCCTGTCCGCCATGAGCGAGAAGATGCGGGTGATCCTCGAGGTTGGGAAGTCACGCCGGGTCGTGGCGGGCGCGATGGACTGGCCGGGCCTCGATCGATGGGGGCGGTCCGAGGAGGACGCGCTGGCGACGCTGCTCGCGTACGTGCCGCGGTACGCGGGCGTCGCCGAGCGGGCCGGGCTGGCGGCGGACCTCGAGCGGGCGCGCGAGATCGAGGTGGTCGAGCGGGTGCCGGGATCGAGCTCGACGGACTTCTGGGGCATCGCGCACGTTCCCTCGCAGATCGAGATTGATGTCCTGACGTCGGCCGAGCTGGAACGCCGGCTGGACCTCCTGCGCGCATGTTGGGCGACGTTCGACGAGACCGCGGCCCGCGTATCGGCGGAGCTCAGGCCAGGGGTTCGCAGCGCTGGACGGTCGCGCGACCAGATCATCCGCCACGTCCTGGCGACCGAGCCCGAGCAGCTCACGCGCAAGGTCGAGGTCCGGACGCCGCGCGAAGTGGTGCTCGCGCCCGACGGCCAGGCCGCGCACCGCGACGCCTACCTCGATGCCATCCGCGCATACAACGAGGTGGGCAGGCCCGCGCGCACGTGGCCGATCCAGTTCCTCGTCCGGCGGACCGCCCACCACGTGATGGATCACGCCTGGGAACTCGAGGACCGCGACCTCGGGACTGGCGTGTGATGTCGGCGCAACGCCCGGATCCCGGGCCGGTTCGGAGGGTCATGGCTTGAGGTGGCGGCTGCCGAGGCGACGGGCGGCGCGCATCGTCCTCCTGGACCCGGAGGGTCGGGTGCTCCTCTTCCGGCTGGAGGCCGCGCGGGACCCCGACGGCCGGGGCTACTGGTACCTCCCCGGCGGTGGGATCCGCCCGCGCGAGGCGCCCGAGGCGGCCGCGGCACGCGAGCTGCGCGAGGAGACGGGGATCCGCGACGTCCTGCTCGGCGGGATCGTCGGGCAGCGGTCCGACGTGCGGTTCGTCCTCTACGGCCGGGAGATCGTGCAGGACGAGTGGTACGTCACCGGGCGTGTCGCGTCGTCGCAGGTGGGCGTCGGGCGCGGCCACGACGGGCAGCGCGACGCCGTGACCGGGTACCGGTGGTGGTCCGCATCGGACCTGCTTGTCACGACCGACGTGGTGTTTCCGCCGGAGCTCGCCGACCTCGTCGAGAAGGCCCTGGAGGCTGAGAGCGCCGTCGATCGCGCAGGGGCAGGAGGAGCCGGGTGAGCGTCAGGTACGCTC
>JANNHX010000167.1:0-2513 GCA_031404615.1 Chloroflexota bacterium | reverse complement strand
GCAGCCGCCGGCCCGGCAGCCCCGGCGATGCACCCAGGCGCACCCGCACGGTCTCGACCGGCACGTCCCGGTACGGCTCCCCGATCCGCCACGCCGCCCTGACCGACGCCCGCTGACCGACCCGCGCCAGCATCGTTTCAGTGAGCGCCTCGAACGAGGCGGCCGGCGGCGGCCCGTACGGCGAGAGTGCCGGATCCACGTGCGACACACCCGACTCGATCTCGCCGGTCGCCCCGAGCGCGAAGTACGCCCGGTGTTTGCGCACGAACCGCCGGTAGTCCGCGTCGCCCCGGACGTGGCCCTCGGCGACGCACACGACATCCCAGTTGTCGGCGACCTTCGCCGGGTCGTCGGGGTCGAGGCGCAGGGTGCGGCCCCGGACCTGCTGGACGGAGACGCTCGTCGTCGCGGCGCCGAGGTCGACGAGCACGTTCGCCCGCTTGGCGTTCCAGCCCTCCCCGAGCATCGCGCGCGTCCCGATGAGGCAGCGTGACCCGCCCGCCTCGAAGAACGCGGTCACGAGCGGGACCCAGCGGCGCGACGTCCAAGCCGGGTGGCCGGGATCGATCGCCACGATGTCATCCCAGCCGCCGCCCGCCTCGGCACCCGAGAGCGCGTCGTACCCCTCGAAGGCCGCCACCAGCTCCCCATCGGCGCGCGCCATCGCGACCAGGTCAACGGCCGTCGCCCGTGAGCAGGCCACGGTTCGGCCGCTCACCAGGACGGGCCGCAACCGGGCCGTCGCCGGATCCGCGAGCAGTGTCCGGAGTGCCCCAGCCGCGCTGCCGGCCCCCGGGTCCAGCACCCCGTCGGTCGCGGCTCGGGCGTCCCAGCCGGCGGTCTCGAAGTCGCACAGCACCACGGCCCGCAGATGCGTGCCCAGCACGGCCTGCTCGGCGAGGAGGATCCGGACCGCCGCGTCGGCCTTCGCGGCGGAGACCCCCAGCACCCGGTCCACGACCGACGTCGAGGCACGGATCCCCCGTCGCGTCAGCACGTACCCGATCGCCGGCAGCGCCCGCCGGACCTGCTCGCGAGCGATGGCGTCGACCCGCTCCGGGCTCGGGTCGAGGATGTCGCGCACGAACCCGTCGAGCAGGGCGATCCAGTCGGCGGCCTCGAGCGGCCGGCGGTGCTGCTCGCGCAGGTGCGCGCCCGCGGGGGCAGGCTCCCCCATCGACCACAGCCGGCGGAGCGCGGCGCGGGCGAGGTCCGGGTCGTCGCGCTCGAGCGTCGCCCAGCCGACCAGGGCGCCGTCGGCCGACTCGCGGCGCAGGATCCGCGTCGCGAACCATGCCCCGAACGGGATCGTGGCGAAGCCCGGGTCCATGAGATTCCGCACCAGGTCGTCGAAGCGCTCCTGCTGGCGCGCGATCCACGCCTCCTCGGCGGGCGTCGGCCGGGCGAGGCAGGCGAGCTCCTGGTACGGCGCGAGGTGCCCGTCCTTCACGACGGCCGGCGTCACGATCTCGAAGTCCGCGCCGCCCCCGAACAGGCGCCGGTAGAGCGTCGCCTCGCGCTCGCCGAGGTCGCCGGGCGGAGTCGCGGTCAGGCCGACGACGGTGGAGCCCGCCGGGAGCGCGCCGAGGACGGCCTCGAGGACGTGACCCCACAGGTCGAGGAGGTGGTGGCACTCGTCGAGGACGAGCGTGCACGGGCCGAGGGCCGCGAGGCGCTCGATGACGGCGCGGCCGTTCGGGTGGAGGAGCCCGAGGACCCTGTCGCGGTCGCCGCCCCTCGCCACGAGGACGCGCCGCCGGCGGCGCTCGTAGGCGGTGTCGGGCTCGGAAGCAGCGGCGGCGTCATCGACAACACCGGCCCCGCGGTCCAGGACCGCGATCGACTGGTAGGTCAGGACCGTCAGGGGTGTCGGGAGGTCAGTCGATGCCGATGCCGGGACGACGGCGGGCTCGAATGCCGCCCACTCGGCCAGCCACTGCCCCACGATCGCGGAGGTCGGACCCAGGACCAGCGCCGGCCGACCCAGGCGGCGGACGATCTCGAGACCGGTGACGGTCTTCCCGCTGCCCGGCGGCATCGTCAGGTAGATGCGCGTGTCGCCGACGGCCCGCGCCCGCTCGAACGCGTCGAGCGCGCGGACCTGGTAGGGGCGGAACGGGTGGCGGAAGGCCGTCGTGCCAAGGAGCGCCGCAAGCGGGACGGGGTCGATCACCCTTCCAACGGGCCGTCGGCCGTGGCATCGTCGCGCTGCCGCGATCGGAAGCGGCGGACCTTGGCGCGGTTGCCGCAGGTCGCCATGTCGCACCAGCGGCGCCGGCCCGCGCGCGAGGCGTCCTCGAAGACCCATCGGCAGCCATCGTTGGCGCAGATCCGGAAGCGGTCCGTGTCGCCCGCGGCGATGGCCTCGACCAGCGGCAGGGCGGCGCACGCGAGCGCCTCGCCGGTCGGGTCGTCGTCCGCGTGGCGGTGGGCGACCGCGACGCCCGCGAGGGTCCCGCGCAGCTCCGCCCGCGGGCCCCGGTCCAGGAGGGCGTTCAGCGTCTCGAGCGAGG
>JANNHX010000166.1:0-1661 GCA_031404615.1 Chloroflexota bacterium | reverse complement strand
CGTCGCGTGTGCCGTCATAAGCAGTCCGGCGGACGACGAGCCCGGTCAGGCGGCCGTCCTCCACGCGCAGGGCGACCGGTCGGGCGAGCTCCACGACCTCGATCCCCTCCTCGCGGAGCGCCGCGACCTCTTCCCGGTCGGCCGGCATCGCATCGATCGTGCGGCGGTAGACGAGCTGCACGAGCGCCGCCCCAGCGCGGCGCGAGGAGCGGGCGCAGTCCATGGCCGTGTCTCCGGCACCCACGACGCCGACCCGCGGCCCGACAACGGGCGCGCGGCCCTCGCGTACGAGGCGCAGGAACTCGACGCCGTCGAGCACGCCCCCGGCATCCTCGCCCGGCAGCCCGAGGCGCCTGCCCTGCTGGGCGCCGACCGCGACGAAGACGGCGGCGAACCCGTCCCCGCGCAGGCCGGCCACGGTCACGTCGTCGCCGACGCGGACGCCATACCTGAGCTCCACGCCGAGGCGCTCCAGGACCGCCAGGTCCTGCGCGATCTGCGCCTGCGGCAGGCGATAGGCGGGGATCGCCCCGCCGACCATGCCGCCGGGGTAAGGGTGCTCCTCGAGGATCCTGACCGCGGCGCCGGCGCGCGCGAGCCACTCAGCGGCCGCCAGCCCGGCCGGGCCGGCGCCGACGATCGCGACGCGGGGTGCTCCGGGCCGCGCGGGGGCTGCCTCGGCCGCCCCGCCGACCTCCGCGTCCACGATGAAGCGCTTCACCTGCCGGATCGCGAGCGGCTCGTCGAGATGCGTCCGGACACAGGTGTGCTCGCAGTGGTGGTCGCAGACCCGCCCCAGGATCGCCGGCAGGGGGTTGTCCAGGCGGGTGATCCGGGCTGCCTCGGCGAGGTCGCCCTCGCGCACGGCCCGCATGTAGCGGGGCACCTGCTGGTCGACCGGGCACTCGTCCAGGCATGGCGCGGCGATGCAGTCGAAGGCGCCGAGCGCGCGCGCGGTCTTGGAGTGACCGGTGGACAACGTCGCCTTCGCGTACCGCCGGTCGACCACGACGCGGCCGGCGTATGCGCGCAGGTTGAAGCGGGCGCAGGCGGCAGGGTCGGCGGCGTCGGTGGCAAGGTCGGAGGCAAGTCCGCCGGCGAGCGCGCGACGGTGCACGAAGTCGTCGATGCCCGTCGCGCCGACCGCGTCGAACGCGGCGTCGATGAGCTCCGGGTACTGGAGGAGGCGCAGGTAGCCGCCGGTCTTGAGGAGGTCGGAGCAGACCGTGACGGTGCGCAGGCCACCGGCGAGGAGGTCCGGCAGGTTGAAGGCATCGGCGCCGCCGGCGAACGAGACCGGCATCGGTCCCTCGAAGGCGTCGCTGATCCGGGCCGCGAGGTTGACGGTCACGGCGTGGAGGGGGCGGCCGGAGAGGTACATCGTCGGGTCGCGGTCGAAGACGCCACGCCAGTTGCGCACCTCGAGCGTGTTCGACAGCTTCAGCCCGAAGTCGACCCCCCGCCCGGCGGCCGCCGCCCGCAGCCGCTCGAACATCGGCACGGCGTCCTCCCAGCGGAGATCGTGGCCGAAGGCCTCGTCGGGGATCGGGACGTCGCGATACCCGAGCTCCTCGTTCACGATCCCGCGGACCCGTTCCGCGCCCAGCAGCGTCGGGTTGCACTTCACCGTCGTGTGCAGGCCCCGCTCCTCGATGAGGTAC
>JANNHX010000165.1:0-2217 GCA_031404615.1 Chloroflexota bacterium | reverse complement strand
GCCACGGGGGCCGGCTGGACCGCGGGCGCGGGCTGGGCCACGGGGGCCGGCTGGACCGCGGGCGCGGGCTGGGCTACGGGCTGGGCGACCGCCGCCTGGGGCTGGGCGGGGCCGCCCCAGGCGGGTGAGGGCTGCGGGACGGGCTGGGCCGGTGCGGCACCGGCGGGCTGGCCCCACGCGGCCGCCATCGGCGAGACGCCCGACCCGAGGGCCGCGAGCTCCGCCTTGATGGCCAGGACGTCCACCATCTGCTGCGCCACCTGGGGGTGCTGCTCGGAGCCGTGCTTGCTGACGAGCATCGCCAGGCCGATCTGCTCGCGCTGGAGGCGGCCCTTGAGGCGCTTGCCCTCCGGGCCCCTCGCCCGGCCGGTGGCATTCCGGGAGCGCCGCCGCGACCGGAGCCCGCCGAGCTCGGTGAGCTCCTCGGGCGTGATGCAGCCGTCGTCGTAGAACCCGGCCGCGAGCGAGGCGAACCACTTGCGCTCGCGCTGCCGCGCCAGCCGGACCACGATCACGAGGCCGATGAGCGCGGGCAGGCCCTTGATCGTCACGTAGGCGAACCACTCGACGATCCCGGAGTCGGGTCCGAGGATGCCTGCGAAGATCGGGGAGTTCCAGAAGAAGTGCGCCCCGACGCCCGCGGCGATGAGCCCGATGCCGATGAGGAGCCGGGTGCCCTTGGGCTGGTCCGTCCGGACGACGTAGTAGGCGAGGCCCATCCCGACGAGGCCGGTGTACAGGAAGTGGCTGTACGGGCCTGCGCCGAGGATCCGGATCATGAACATCTGGACGACCGACGCCATCTCGCCCGTCTCGGCGAAGGCGCGGACGAAGTAGAAGACATCCTCGACCAGGAGGAAGCCCACGCCGACCATCGCACCCCAGACGAAGCCGTCGAGGACGTCGTCGAGCTCGTTGCGAGCGATCGCGATCAGGAGGACGACGGCGAGGGCCTTGAACAGCTCCTCCACGAACGGCGCCGTCAGGGCGGCGCTCCACTCGTTGGTGAAGGTCGCGTCGCCGGTGATCTTGTAGATGACCTCCATGAGTGGCGTGTTCGTGTACATGCTGAGAGTCGTCGCGGCGATCCCGCCCCACAGCACGGCCGCGACGAGGATGCTGACCGGCTCGCGCTCGTAGAGGTCGAGGTAGTAGATGACCGCGACCACGGGGATCGCGTACGGGACCAGCAGGAGGACGGTCACGAACCACGCCGTCGGCGCAGCCGAGATCATCTGGAGCTGCTGGGCCAGGAAGTCGAGGCCCGTGATGACGAGCACGACGAGGAACAGCCAGAACGCCGGCTGGTGACGCTGGATGAACCCGGTCTGGGCGCCCCAGCGGGGGGCGGGCCCGGGCGTGGCGGGGAGGGGCTGGGCGGTCACGTCAGCCTCCGGTGTACTGGACGGTGCTCAGGATCGTGTCGAGGTCGCTGCTGACCCCGTTGAGCGATCCGGAGGCGCCGAAGAAGTTGAACAGGACGCCGGCCCCGTTGGTGGCGCCGGTCACGATCGCGCCGTCCACCTGAGTGCCCTCGATGACGCCCGAGTAGTTGAGGGCGGCCGCGGGGATCCCGTTGCCGATCTCGCCGGCCTTTGGGTCGTCGCCGTTGAACTGGCCCCCGGCGAACCAGGCGTCGCGGTACTGCGTCGCGAGCTCGGACGGGGTGCCGCTCCACGGCAGGCCGCCGACGATGAGCAGCACGCCGCTCTTCTGGAGGACGGTGAGGCCGTTGTCGCCGCCGACGGCGGACCAGCCGTCGGGCGGGAAGATGACGAAGCCGGCCCCGACGTCGACGCCGGATCCCGGGTCGACGGGCCCGGGGTCGACGGGCGCCGCCGTCTCGATCGGGGTCAGGGTCTCGATGGGGACCGAGGTTTCGGTGGGGCCGCCGGGATCCTGCGTGGGCTGGGGAGCCTGGGTCTCCGTGGGGCCACCGGGATCCTGCGGGAGGGCGGGGCCCGGATCCACGACGGTGGGGTCCTCGGGCAGCGGCATCGCCGCGTTGACGATGTTGGCCCCGAAGACGACGCCGATGATGATCGCGACCACGGCGAGCGCCGTCCTGCCGCTCGTGCCGCGCGGTCCTCGCGGGCGCGGCTGGGGCGCGGCGCCCATGCCCCAGCCGGGAGGGGCTCCGGCAGGAGGCGCGCCTGAGGGCGGGACGCCCCAGGCGCCGGGGGGCTGGGCCGGGGGCGTGCCCCAGGCGGCCTGCGG
>JANNHX010000164.1:0-5426 GCA_031404615.1 Chloroflexota bacterium | reverse complement strand
TTGTGCAATAGAGGCCCACGGAAATCCCACCGATTTCACACGTAGGGATGGGTCACCCGACGGATGGTTGTGGACGAGGACAGCGGCACATCGGCATCCGCTCCCAAGTCGGTGACCACTCCGTTGCACACATCGCCGTTGAGATGGTCCGTGTTGCGGCCGATCCTCGACACATGGACCGAAGAGCAATCCTTCATCTCATGTCTGGAGGCCGGTCAGCCCACGCAGGCGGGGGACCGCCCGGCGCAGCGCCGGCGCTCGACTGTGACGTGGGAGTTGGCCGAGGATCCCTCATTGGCCTGGAGCTTGCGCCGCTGAGCATCGAGCTCATGGGGGACGTCGAGCGCGACGCCGCGCGCGAGGCCATCGCCAACGTCTATGGCAGCATTTGCCGTCCGTTCCAGATCCTGTCCGTGCGGGCCGACCGTGATCCAGGCGAGCATCTGGCCGCCATGGCGGAACACGCCGAGGGGCGGCGCGTCGAGAAGGCCCTCGCGGCCTACGGCGCCCTCTACCGGGAGGTCGCGGCGGCGCAGCGGCGCCTCCGGAGGACCTACCTGCTGCTCGATGCGCCGAGCGAGCCGGAACGGCGGAGGGCGATCGACGCGCTCCTGCGCGCGGCCGAGGATTGCGGCGTCAGCGTCCGCGAGGCGCCGGCCGAGGAGCTCGATGCCGTCCGGCACTCCATCGCCCGGGCGGGTGAGACGTGGCGCATCGAGCCCGGGCTGATCTCGGGTGAGACCGTCGCGACGGCGCTCGTCCCGTCGCGGCGCTGGCCGGCCCAGGTGGAGCATGGCTGGCTCTCGGCGCTGCTGGCGACCGATGGCGGGGGTGCCGTCTCGATGCGGGTCCGCCCGATGGGCCGGGCCGAGGCGATTGCGTTCATGACGACCCGCCTGCGCCAGGTCCGTGCCGCCGACCGGTTGGCGGCGGAGCGCGGGGAGCTTGCGGATGTCGAGCGGGAGCGGGTAGGCGTCACCGCCACCGCCGCCCGGCGCGCCGTCCACGCGGGCGAGGGACGGATCTACCTCGTCGACACGGTGCTCATGGTGGAGGCGGCGGACCGCGCCGCACTCGCGGAGCGGATCGAGGCGATCCGCCTGGAGGGGCGGGCACTGGGTCTCGAGCTCGACGTGCCGACGTTCCGCCTGCACGACGCCTGGAGCTCGGTCCTGCCCGGCCCGGCGCCGCGGCCCCTGGCCGAGCGCAACCTCGACGCAGGCTCGCTCGCGGCCTGCCTGCTCCACGCTGCCTCGGACCTCTACGAGCCGCGGGGCCATCTCGTGGGCCGGATCCGCTCGAGCGGTGCCCCGATCGTGCTCGACCGGTTCGCGCACGCCAGCCACAACGCGATCGTGCTGGGCCAGACCGGCACCGGCAAGACGATGCTCACGGGTGCCGAGATGAGCCGCTGCCTGATCCTCGGCATCCGGGTGCTCGCGGTGGATCCCCTGGGCGACTACCGGCGGCTCGCGACCGAGCTCGGCGGGACGTACCTCGACCTCGGCGCGCCGGGGGTGGCGATCAACCCGTTCGCCTTCACCGGTGCCGTCACGGACGGGGCGCTCACGGCCAAGATCTCAGGGCTCACGAGGCTTGCGGCGGCGATGGCCGGCGGCCTGACGCGCGAGGAGCGGCCGGCGCTCGACCACGCCCTGCGCTCTGCCTTCGCCGACGCCGGGATCGGGCCAGACCCGGCGACGCTCGACCGGACGCCGCCGACGCTCGCCGACCTCGTCGCCCACCTCGCCGCGACGGCCGATGGCGCCCCGCTGGCTCGGCGGCTCGAGCGCTGGGCCTCCGGGTCCCTGGCGCACCTGTTCGCTGGTGGCACCGCGCTTCCGCTCGACCGGCGGCTGGTGGTCATCGGCCTCGCCGAGCTCGGCGACCCCGAGGTGCGCGCGGTCGCCCAGCTCGCGGCCCTGGGGCTCCTCTGGGATGCCGTCCGGCGGGATCTCGCGCCCAAGCTCATCGTCATCGACGAGGCCTGGAAGGTGATGCGCCAGCCCGCGGGCGCCGAGTTCATCGAGGAGCTGGCGCGATCGGCCCGCCACTATCACGCGGGGCTCCAGCTCGCGACCCAGGACATCACCGAGTTCCTGCGCAGCGAGTACGGCGAGTCGATCGTCAAGCAGTGCGACATGCGGGTGCTGCTGGGCCAGACACCCGAAGGCGCGGACGCGCTCACCCGCTACTTCGACCTGACGCCCGCCGAGCGCCGTTCGCTGGTGCACGCGCGCCCCGGGGAGGGGCTGCTGTTCGTGGGGCGCAGCCACGTCGCCTTCGATGCCGTGGTCTCGCGGCGCGAGTACGCGATGCTCACGACCCGGCCCGCGGACCTGCTCGCCGCCGAGACCGAGCGGGTGGCGGCCGCCACGCGGTGAACGGTACGCAGGGTTGGGGGCTCGGCTGCGGGTGCCTCGGCCTAGTTGCTGCCCTGGTCCTGGCGGTCGCGGTCGGCGGCGCGGGGGCGCTTGCCGGGATCTGGGCGGTGCAGGCGTCGGCCACATCGAGCGGTTCGGCCGCTGACGTCGCCGGGATCCCGCCCGTGTACCTCGCCCTGTACCAGGATGCGGCGGCCCGCTTCGAGCTCGACTGGGAGGTGCTGGCGGCGGTCGGGCGGGTGGAGACGAACCACGGGCACAACCGCAACGGCTGCGCGCCGAACTCGGCGGGCGCCCAGGGCCCGATGCAGTTCCTCTCGGCGACCTTCGCCCATGCCGCGCGGCTTGCCCACATCGCCGACCCCGACATCTGCGATCCGGTCGATGCCATCCCCGCCGCCGCGGCGTACCTGCAGTCGAATGGCGCGCCCAAGCGCTGGGACCACGCCCTCTACAGGTACAACCCCGCCGACTGGTATCCGCCCCTGGTCATGCGCTGGGCCGTGCGCTACGGGTACGGGGCGTCGGTGGTGTGGCCGGCCGACGGACGGATCAGCCAGCGCTTCGGCCCGACGAGCTTCACGGGAGAGCCGCCGCTCTGCTACGAGGGGACGTGCTACGCGCACTTCCATGACGGGCTCGACATCGCGGCACCGGTCGGGACGCCGGTGCTGGCCATGGCGGCGGGGCGGGTCATCCTCGCGGGCCGGGTCGCGGACGGCGCTGTCGTGGTCATGATCGACCACGGTGCGGGGGTCGAGACGCTCTACGGTCATCTCGAGCCCGCGCTGGCGGTCAGCAAAGGGGATGCGGTCGCGGCCGGGCAGCGGCTCGGGACGATCGGGCTCACCGGGCACACGACAGGCCCCCACCTGCACCTCGAGCTCTGGCACGGGGCCAAGCCCGTCGACCCGCTCACCGTGCTGCCGCCCCGCCGGTGACGCTGCCCGTGGCCGCCGTGATCGCGGTCGTCGTGGTGGGGCTCGTGTGTCTCGCCGCGGTGCGGGTCGTGCCCTGGCTCCGCGAGCGCGGGTACGACGCGGTCGCGGCGCGCGAGTGGGTCCGCTTGGTGATTGCCCTGCCTGCCCGGGACGATCCCGGAGGATCGGTGCCGGCGGAGCTGATCCGGGCCCTGCACCCGCGCCAGCGCCGCGGGGTCGACCGATGGCGGGTGGGCTGGCCGGCGTTCGAGCTTCGTGTCGTGTGGCGTCGGGGCGAGCTCGCCTGGGAGATCGAGACGGGCGAGCAGGGGGCCGCGATCGCGGTCTCGGCGCTGCGGGCCCTGTACCCGGGCGTCGCGATCGAGCGCTCGAGCGAGCGGGACTCCGCGGCCGTCGCGGTGGCCACCGGACGGCTCACGGGGCCGGTGGGTTGGCCGCTGCGCGAGGTGGACACCGCGGAGGCGCGGCCGGTCCGGGCGCTGGCGGCGGCCCTCGACCAGGCGCCCCGAGGCGCCGAGGTGCGCCTCCGGTATCTCGCGCGACCGGTTCCGCCGGCTCGCTGGCAGCGCGACGCGAACGGTGGGGATGGGTCATCGTCGATCGTGGGGTTTGTCGCGCGGACCGTGGTGGACGCCATCCTGTTGCGCCCGACCTCGGATCCAGCGCCAGTCCGGCCGGCCCGCCTCACGCCCGCCGAGCGCGACGCCGAGGCACGCCGACGGAAGGGGATCGTCGGCTTCGATGTCGCCCTCACCCTCGAGGTGGCCGGTGTCCGCGTCGACGCGGCGGAGGCGCTCCTGTGGCGCCTGATCGGCTTCACGGGCTCACTCGATGACGGCATCCAGGCGGTCGAGTGGCGCATCCACCGGGGTGCCGCTCACCCCCGGACGACCCGGCTCGCCGACTGGGAGCTCGCGCAGCTCTGGTCGCTCCCCGATGCCGCGTTCGACGGTGCCGGCTTCACCCGCGCGCGGCCGCTCGGGGCTCCGCCGCCAGACATCGAGGCCAGGGGGCGCCTCGTCCTCGGCACCAGCCGCGGGCGCGACCTCGCGATCCCGGCCGACGCCCTCGCCCGCCACCTCGCGGTCTTCGGCTCGACGGGTTCCGGCAAGAGCACGCTCCTGCTCAACCTCGTGGGCGCCCTCGCGGCCTCGCCGATCGGGGTGACCGTCATCGACCCCCACGGCGATCTCACGGGCGACATCCTCGCCCGCCTGCCCGCTGCCGCCGCCGATCGCGTGCACGTCCTGCGCCTGGCCGACCGCGAGCACCCGCGCGGGTTCAACTTCCTCGAGCGCCGCACGCCCGACGAGGCGCAGCTCGTAACGAGCGAGTTCGTGGAGCTGTTCGAGGACCTCTGGCCACGGTTCTGCGGCCCCAAGATGCAGCACTACCTGCGCCACGCCCTCCTGACCCTGCTCTCGGGCCCGGAGCCCGGCACGATCATCGAGCTCACCCGCATCCTGACCGACGACAAGTTCCGGCAGCCGCTGGTCGATGACCTCACCGATCCCCTGGTTGCCGCGTTCTGGCGCACCGAGTGGCCGGGGCCAAAGGAGCGCGAGCGGGACTCGTCCATCAAGGCCGTCCTCAACAAGCTCGGCGCGTTCGTCACGTATGCGTCGATCCGCAGCGTCGTCGGCCAGGGGGTCTCTACCATCCGCCTGCGGGGGCTCATGGACAGCGGCGGCATCCTGCTCGTCGACCTCTCGGGGGTCGGCGGCGACAACGCCAACCTGTTCGGGGCGATGCTGATCAGCCGCTATCTGATCGATGCCACCGGGCGCCAGGGGACGCCGCGCGACCAGCGCCGCCAGCACGTGCTCGTGGTCGACGAGGCCCAGCGCTTCGACACCCGGGCGATGGGCAAGATCGCCGTCGAGGGTCGCAAGTTCGGCCTGGCGCTCGCCATCGCCTCGCAGTCCCTGGGCGGGCTCGGCGAGCGTCTGCGCGAGACCGTCCTCACCAACGCCGCCTGCCTCGCGCTGCTGTCGCCCGGAGCGGACGATGCCCGCGGTCTCGCGAGGCTCGTGGCGCCGATCCCGGTCGAGGAGCTCAGCAGCATGCGCCGGTTCGAGGTGCTGCTCCGGATGCCGGGTCC
>JANNHX010000163.1:0-3888 GCA_031404615.1 Chloroflexota bacterium | reverse complement strand
GACCTGGCTCACGCCGAGCGTCTCGACGAGCTGGGTGACCCAGAAGACGCCGACGAGGCGCCGCCAGTCCTGGGGCGGGCGGCGGTCGGTCGGCGTCACCCGGCCACCGTACAGGACACCGCCGCCCCGGCGAGGCCGCGGTCGGCCGCTCCGCCCAGGCGACGCCGGGGACCCGCGCGGCTCAGCCGTCCCGAGTCGCCGCCTTCGTGGCGCCGTAGACCGCGAGTGCCCGTTCCCGGGCCGTCGCGTGGTCCACGATAGGGGCCGGGTAGTCCGTCCCGACCCGTACCCCGGCGGCCGCCTGCGCCGCCGCATCGAGCGTCCACGGCTCGTGGACCGCCGCACCGGCGATCCCGCGCACCTCCGGGACCCAGCGCCGCACATAGTCACCGTCGGGATCGAAGCGCCGACCCTGCAGGATCGGGTTGAACACGCGGAAGTACGGCTGCGCGTCCGTGCCGGTGCTCGCCGTCCATTGCCAGCCGCCGTTGTTGCTCGCGACGTCGCCGTCGGTCAAGTGGCGCATGAACTCGGCCTCGCCGAGGCGCCAGTCCGCCAGCAGGTGCTTGGCCAGGAACGAGGCGGCGATCATGCGCGCGCGGTTGTGCACGTGGCCGCTCGCACGTAGCTGGCGCATCGCGGCGTCGACGACCGGGTAGCCCGTACGACCCTCGCGCCACGCGTCGACGGCCTCCGGGTCGTCGCGCCAGGGCAGCGCGGCGAGGGATGCCTGGAACGGCTCGCGCAGGACGCGCGGGTGGTGCCACAGGACGTGGGCGTAGAACTCGCGCCAGGCGAGCTCGGCGGCGAAGACCCGGCGGCCGTCGCCGGGGCCTGCGGCGCGCTCCAGCACCTCGACGGCCGAAAGCAGCCCCCAGCGCAGGTCCTGCGACAGGCGCGATGTGCCATCGTCGGCGTCCAGGCGGTCGCGCCGGTCCGCGTAGGCCTCCAAGCCTCGCTCGACCCAGGCCGCCAGCCGCGCGCGGGCCGCAGGCTCGCCGGGGGCGGGGATCAGCGCCGGGTCCGCGGACGGCCCACCCAGGTCCGGGATGGCGTCGGGGCGGGCACCCGGTGGCCCCGGGATCCGGCCCGGCGCCGGCAGGACGTCCCGGCGGGGCAGGGCCTCCCATGCCCGGCGGTACGGACCGTAGACCGTGTACGGGCGGCCGTCCCGCGTCGCGACGTCGTCCGGCTCGTGGACATAGAGGCCGCGCTTCGCGTGGACCGCCACGTCATCCGCTTCCAGGCGGGTGGCCACGGCCCGGTCCCGTGCGCGGCCGTAGGGCGTGGCGTCCCGCGTGAGGAAGAGGTCCGTGGCGCCGGTGTCGCGCGCGAGCGCCGGGATGACGATCTCGGGACGGCCGCGCAGGATGCGCAGCGCCGCTCCCCGCTCCACGAGGGCCCCGGACAGCGCCACGAGGCTCTCGCGCATGAACCAGGCGCGGTTGGGGGCGGGCCAGCGGCCCGCGAGCAGGGCGTCGTCGATCACGAAGACCGGGACGACGTGGTCCGCGGCCGCGAGGGCGGCGGCGAGGGCCGGGTGGTCGTGGACGCGGAGGTCGCGCCGGAACCAGAGGATCGCTGTGCTCGGCATGCCTCTCCTTCGCGCGGGACGGCGTCGCGGACGCCATGATGCCCTCGATGGACCCGGCACCCGTGATCCGCCTCCCCGACCCGTGCCTCGTCGTGCTCGTCGGCGCGGCGGGGGCGGGCAAGTCGACGTTCGCCGGCCGGCACTTCGCGCCCGGGGAGGTCCTCTCCTCCGATGCCTACCGGGAGCTGATCGCGGGCAACGCCACGGACCAGCGGGCCACGGCCGCCGCGTTCGCCGCGCTCCACCGCGAGCTCAGGCGCCGCCTCGCGGACCGGCGTCTGACCGTCGTGGACGCGACGAGCGTCCAGTCCGCGGCCCGATCGGCCCTCCTGCGAGACGCCACCGCCGCGGGGGTCCCCGCTGTCGCGATCGTCCTGGACCTGCCGCCGGACGTCGTCCTGGCACGGAACGCGGAGCGGCCGGGTGCGCGGGCGGTGCCGGAGGAGGCGGTCCGGCGCCAGCTCGAGCACCTGCGCCGGGGGCTGGAGGGCGACGGCCTCGGGCGCGAGGGGTTCGCGGCGGTCGTGCGGCTACGGGATCCGGCCGCGGTCGCCGCCGCGCGGGTCGAGCGGGTCCGCGTGCGGGCGCCCGGCGCCTGAACCGGGACTACTCGGCGGGGTCCAGCACGACCTGCACGAACGGCTTCGCCCGGAGCTCCACCCAGACGCCGTTCTGCATATAGACGTCCTGCCGGGCGATCTCGATCGCCGCGTCCTCGTCCTCGGCCCGGACCATCAGCACCGAGGCCGACATGTCCGTGTACGCACCCGCGACGACGATCGTCCCCGCAGCCTTGAGGATTGCGATCCGCGCGAGGTGGCGTGCCCGGAGCGGGACGCGGGTCTCCGCCGCGTCCGGTGCGTAGGTCGCCTGGACCACCCAGACGTTCTCGAGCGAGTGAGCGGGCGCGCGCTGGTCGGTCATGGGGATCCTCGAGTCTGGCGTGTGGACACCCGGGTGTGCGTCGGGCGACCGGTCGAGCGTACCGGAAACCCGCCACCGCGACGCCCGTCCGATCACCCAACGGAGCTCCAGACCTTGCGCCGTCGTGCTATGTTCACTATCTCAGTCGGAAATAGCGACAACGACCACGGGGACGGAGGGACCATGACCCGGCACTCGAGCGGCAGGGCGATTGCGCTCCTCATCGCGGCCACGCTCCTCGTCGCCGCGTGCGGCGGCGGCGCCGCGACCCCGGCCCCCGCGAGCGACACCCCCTTCTCGAACGCCCCGGGTGCCTCATCCGTCGCAGGCGGCGTCCCGGGACCGCTCGACGAGGCCGCTGCCGTCCGTTTCGGCGTCTTCCCCAACATCACCCACGCGCCGGGCCTCGTCGCCCTGGCGGACGGCGGCCAGCTCTCCAGGCTGCTGCCGAAGGCCACCATCAAGGTCGAGTCGTTCAACTCCGGCACGAAGGCCGTCGAGGCCCTGTTCGGGAACGCCATCGACCTCACCTTCATCGGGCCCAACCCGGCGATCAACGCCTACGTCAAGTCCAAGGGCGACTTCGTGGTGATCTCCGGCTCGACGTCGGGCGGCGCCTTCCTCGTCGTCCGGCCCGAGATCACGACCGCGGCCGACCTCAAGGGCAGGAAGATCGCCACCCCATCGCTGGGCAACACCCAGGACGTCGCGCTGCGCGCCTGGCTCAAGGGCCAGGGCCTTGTCACGGACACCGCGGGCGGCGGCGACGTCGCCGTCGTGCCCCAGGAGAACGCGCAGACCCTGGAGACCTTCATCGCCGGCACCATCGACGGCGCCTGGGTCCCGGAGCCGTGGGCGACACGCCTGATCAAGGAGGGCGGCGCCAGGGTCCTCGTCGACGAGCGTGACCTGTGGCCGGACGGCACGTACGTCACGACCCACCTGCTGGTCGCGAAGAAGTTCCTCGACGCCAACCCGGAGGTCGTGAAGCGGATCCTGCTCGCGACGGTTCAGGCCGTGGACTTCGTGAACGAGAACCCGACCGAGGCGCAGGCGATCGTCAACGCCGAGATCGAGAAATGGACGACCAAGAAGCTCGGCGAGGACCTGCTCAAGACCGCATGGGGCAACCTCACCTTCACGGTGGACCCGATCGCGAGCTCGCTCGGCAAGTCCGCTTCGGATGCCCAGTCCCTCGACCTGCTCAAGGATCCCGGTGACCTCACGGGCCTGTACGACCTGACGCTGCTCAACGAGATCCTGAAGAGCCTCGGCAAGCCGCAGGTGAGCGGGCCTTTTCTTCCCGCTGGATCAGGGGATGAAGTAATGAAGTATCGTTTCAACTGGAATTACCCACTCGTGTTCAGTCA
>JANNHX010000162.1:0-15573 GCA_031404615.1 Chloroflexota bacterium | reverse complement strand
CTACCTCCACCGCATCGGGCGGACCGGGCGAGCGGGCATCGACGGCCAGGCGATCTCGCTGGTGTGCGTCGATGAGGCGCCGCTCCTGCGCGCGATCCAGGGCCTGCTCAAGCGCCAGGTCCCGTCCGAGGTCATCGCCGGCTTCGAACCGGATCGCAGCATCCGCCCGGAGCCAATCCGCCTGCGCTCCACCCCGATGGAGCGCCGCCAGATCGCCCTCGAGAAGGCTGCGCGCGGCGCCGGTGGCGGGAACGCGGCGGGCCGCGGCCCGGCCCTGGCCCGTCACCCCGGACCGGCCCGCGAGGAGTCCGTTGCAGGGTCGTTCCGCGGCGCGGCCCCGACCCGCGGCCAGGGCGGCAGCGGCGGCAGGAATGGGCGCCCCGGCGCTCCCCGCCCCGTCACGACCCCTGCCGGCGAGGAGACTTTCATCGCGCGACCCCCGCGCGTCCGCACCGAGGCGGGCCAGGGCGGCCACACCAGCCATCGCAGCGCCGGCGGTCCCGGCGGCCGGACGGGCGGCGGTCCCCGGCGCTCCGGCCGCGGCATGGGGTCCGGCGCACCAGGCACCGGCTTCGGTAACGCGGCGCCGGGCGCGCGGCCCGCATCGGGTGGCGGCCGGCCCGCGGCCGGTGGCCGGGCCGGGGTCGGCTATCCACAGGGATCCGGTCGTCCGACCCAGGGTGGTGGTCGCCCCCAGTCGGGCGGCGGTCGTCCGACCCAGGGTGGCGGTCGTCCCGCGCAGGGCGGTGGTCGTCCGGCCCAGGGCCATGGCGGCCAGGGTCACAGCGGTCATGCCGGCGGTGCCGCTCGGTCCCTCCCGGGTGAACGCATGTCGCGGATCGGCTAGCCCGACGACGCGACGGAGCGCGGGCCCGTAGACTTCCGCCATGCCGCTCTACCGCCTCGAGGGACCGCTCCCCGCCCTGGATGCGCCCGTGGTCGTCGCCGCGTTCGACAGCTGGGTGGACGCCGGGTCCGCGGCAACGACCGTCATCGACATCCTGGGGCGGGACGCGACCGTCGTCGCCGGGTTCGACGCCGACGAGCTGTTCGACTACCGCTCGCGCCGCCCCACGCTGATCATCCGCGACGGCCACCCGGCCTCGCTGGACTGGCCGGAGGTGACGCTGCGCTCCGCCCGCTTCGGCGAGCGTGACATCCTGTTGCTCACGGGCGCCGAGCCGGACGACCGCTGGAAGCGCTTCGCCTCGGACACGATGGAGCTGCTCGGGCGGCTCGGGGTCGGGGGCTGGGTGAGCCTCGGCGCCATCCCGGCGGGCGTCGCCCATACCCGTCCCGTGCCGATCCTGGGCACCGCCTCGCGTCCCGGACTCCTCCGCGGCGGCGTGACCGCAGCTCCCATCGGCACGCTCAAGGTCCCGGCCGCGTGCCTCTCGATGCTCGAGATGGCGGCCGCCGAGGCGGGGATCCCGGCCGTCGGCTACTTCGCCCAGATCCCCCACTACGTCACAGGCCCGTACGCCCTCGCCGCGCTGGAGCTGATGAAGACCCTGGAGCAGCACCTCGACGTGCCGCTGCCACGCGGCAACCTCCTCGAGGAGAGCCGCGAGCTCCGGCTCCGGCTCGACGCCGCGGCGGCGGCCGACGAGTCGACGCGCGCCTACGTGGAGCGGCTGGAGGCCGTGGTCGACGAGTCCCGGCAGCCGGCCGGCGACGACCTGATCGCGGACATCGAGCGGTTCCTGCGCAACAGCGGCGGCTCTGATTCCTAGCCGGAGCGTCGGGCCTGGGGACGGCGCCTAGTAGCGCTCGCGGCGGACGATGACCTTCTGGCCGCGGATCGTGGCCTCGCGCAGCACCTTGATCACGTGCTCCGCCGCACCTTCGGGGATCTCGACGAGCGAGAACCCGTCCGCGATCTGGATCGCGCCGATGTCCCCGCCCCGCAGACCGGCCTCGTTCGTGATGGCGCCCACGAGGTCGCCCGGGCGCATGCCCGCAGCCCGCCCGGCCCCCACGAAGATCCGCGTGATCCCGCCTCCGCCCGACCCGATACGGGGCGGCCGCATGACCGACCTGCCCTCGTTGTCACGCCAGCCGCTGGCGCGGTAGCCCTTGCGCGGGCCCGCGGGGACGGGACCTGCCGCTGGGCCAGCGTCGCCTGGGTGGCCCGGCGCACGACCCTGGTAGCCACCCTGGCCGGGGTCACCGCCCTGGCCGGGGTCGCCCTCGCCACGGAACTCCGGCGGGGGCGGGGCGCCCTCGGGCCGGAACGGGTGGACCGGGCGAGGCCGTTGCTGGAAGCTGCCGGTCGGCTCGCCCCAGCGGGGACGCGTGCCCGCACCGCGAGCCGGCGGCCGCACGGGACGGTCGAAGCTCGGCAGCACCGCGGACGCGAGCTCGGTGTTGTCCTCGGCACCACGCGCCTCGGCGTCGGCCTGGCTGATCGCGGCGAGCGCGATATCCACGAGGTCGAACTCGCCCGAGAGCGCCTCGACGACGGCGCGATACCGGTCGAACTCGCCTGCGACCAGCGCCTCGCGCATGGACGCCTTGAGCGAGTCCATCCGGCGCTCGCGGATGTCGGAGACCGTCGGCAGGCCCTCGATCTGGAGCGGCTTGCCGATTGTCCGCTCGATGTCGCGCATCAGCCGGTGCTCACGCGGCTCGACGAGCGTGATCGCCACGCCCTCGCGCCCGGCGCGGCCAGTCCGCCCGATCCGGTGCACGTACGTGTCCGGCGAGGAGGGGACGTCGTAGTTGACGACGTGCGTGATGTGCTCGATGTCGAGGCCGCGAGCAGCGACATCGGTCGCGACGAGGACGTCGAGCGCCCCCTCGCGGAAGCGGCCCATGATCCGGTCGCGCTGCTCCTGCGAGAGCCCTCCGTGGAGCGCGGCGGCGTCGCGTCCGCGGCCCGAGAGCGCCTCGGCAAGATCGTCCACTTCCCCGCGAGTCCGGGCGAACACGAGCGTCGCGGCGCCGTCCTCGAGGTCCAGGATCCGCCCGAGCGCCGCGAGCTTGTCGGAACGGCGGACGACATACGCGACCTGCCGGACTCGCGCCGCCTCACCGGCGGCGGGCTTCTCGGACTGGACGCGGACGCGGGCCGGCTGGCGGAGGTGCGCCTCGGCCATGCGGGCGATGGGCCCGGCGATGGTCGCGGAGAACAGCGCCGTCTGGCGCTTGAGCGGCATGGCGGACAGGATCTTCTCGAGGTCGTCCGCGAAGCCCATGTCGAGCATCTCGTCGGCCTCGTCGAGGACCACCATCTCGATCTCGTCGAAGCGGATCGTGCCGCGGTCGAGGTGGTCGACGGCCCGGCCCGGCGTGGCGACGACGACGTCGACGCCGCGGGCGAGGCGATGGAGCTGCGTGGTGATCGGCTGGCCGCCGTACACGGGCACGACGCGCACACCAAGCTCGCGCCCGTACTTGTGGATGGCCTCGGCCACCTGCATCGCGAGCTCGCGGGTGGGGGCGAGCACGAAGGCCATCGGGCGGCTGGCGCGGGTGCCCGGGAGCGGGGCACCGCGACCCTCGACCGGGCGGCCGGCCTCGCGGTCCGCGTCCATGCGCGCGGCCAGGCGCTGGAGGATCGGCAGGGCAAACGCGGCGGTCTTGCCGGTGCCAGTGGGTGCCTCGGCGAGCAGGTCCTTGCCCTCGAGGAGGGGCGGGATCGCGGCCAGCTGGACGGGGGTGGGCTCCTCGTAGCCGAGGGCGGCAAGCGTCCGGAGCAGGCGGGAATCGAGGGGGAGGGCGGAGAAGCCCGGAGCGTCTTCGGAAGGTTCGGTCACGGACGAATGCTAGCCCCGATCGGCCACTCGCCCCACGCGAGGCCCCGAACCGGCCGGATACATGACGAGGAGTGTCGAGATTCGCTACGATCCGGCCATGCGCGCGTCCCGCCTCGTCGCCCTCCTGCTCCTCCTCCAGGCCCGCGGCGGCATGACCGCGGCCGAGCTCGCCGACGAGCTTGAGGTCTCGGTCCGAACCATCCACCGCGACGTGGAGGCGCTGGGTGCCGCGGGCGTCCCGGTCTACGCCGAGCGCGG
This sequence comes from Chloroflexota bacterium, assembly GCA_031404615.1. GTDB lineage: Bacteria > Chloroflexota > Limnocylindria > Limnocylindrales > CSP1-4 > CAIXZV01. The sequence continues at coordinate 11,557 of JANNHX010000162.1, read as the reverse complement.
CCCCCACGGCGGGATCCGGCTGGTGGACGGCTACCGGACGCGGCTCACCGGCATGACCGCGGACGAGGCGGAGGCGGTGTTCCTCTCGGGCCTCCCCGGTCCCGCCGCGGAGCTTGGGCTGGGCACGGTCGTGGCGTCCTCGCGGCTCAAGGTGCTCGCGGCGCTGCCCACGGAGATGCGCGGGCGCGCGACCAGGCTCCTCGAGCGCTTCCACCTCGACGTCGCCGGCTGGTTCCGGGCCGGCGAGCCCGTCCCGCACCTCGCGGCCATCGCGGAGTGCGTGTGGGAGGGCCGGCGCCTCGAGATGGACTATGACCGCGGTGACCGGCTCGTAACACGCGTCCTGGACCCACTGGGCCTCGTGCTCAAAGGTGGCACCTGGTACCTGGTGGCCGCGCACGACGAGCAGCTGCGCACCTACCGGATCTCGCGCGTCCGGGGCTCCGCGGCGCTCGAGGAGAAGGCGCGGCGGCCAGCCGGATTCGACCTCGCCTCCTACTGGACGGAGGCCATCGCGACGTATGAGTCGCAACAGCCGCGCATCGAGGTCGTGGTACGGGTCCGGCGCGAGGCGAGCCGCCAGCTCGAGGACCTGCTCGACGGCGCGACGCTCGCCTCCGGCGTGGAGCTGGACGACCCGGAGCCCGCGACCTGGCGGCGCCTGCGCCTGACCATGGACTGGCCGCGCGAGGTCGCGGGCCGGCTCCTGGCGATGGGCGGCGCCCTCGAGGTGCTGGAGCCGGCGGAGCTCCGGGCCAACCTGGCGGCGCTCGCAACCGAGGTCGCCGCCATCTACGGACGACCGGTGGCTGCGGCCGGCCAGCCGTCGCTTTAGCCCGCGGGTGCGGCGTGCGGTCCCCCTCGCCGGGATCAGGTCGTCTCGGTCACCTTGCGGAGCCCGCGCGGCCGCTCCGGGTCGAGCCCGCGGGCGATCGCCAGGTGCATCGCGTGGAGCTGCGCGGGCACGATGGCAGCGATTGGGGTCAGCCACTCGGCCAGCCCCGCCGGCACGGGCAGCGCCCACCGCCCAACCGAGCGCGCCTCGGCATCGTCTGAGAGGATCATCGCGTCGGCACCGACGTCACGGACCAGCGACCTGATCGGGTCGAGCAGCGCGTCCCGCGCCGGCCCCGCCGCGATGTTCGCGAAGACCGCGGAGCCCGGCGCCAGGAGCGCCACCGGCCCGTGCGCGAAGTCGGCCGCGGAGTACGGGTCGGCCCACAGCTGGGCGACCTCCTTGAGCTTGAGGCTCCACTCGCGGGCCGTCGCATAGCCGAAGCCACGCCCCAGCACCACCGCCCGGTCGAGCGTGACCTGGTCGGCAGCGATCCGGGCCGCCTCAGGCTCGGCCTCCAGGGCGCGTCCCAGGGCGTCGGGGACCGCGGCGAGGGTGGCGCGCGCCCCGCTGTCATCGAGCGCGGCCGACAGGATCGCCACCGCGAGCAGCTCGGCCGTGTACGTCTTGGTCGCGGCCACGGACCGCTCCTCGCCCGCGGCGAGGTCCATGCAGTGCTCCGCGGCTACGGCGAGCGGCGACGAGGGGGCGTTGGTGATCGCCAGCGTCAGCGCCCCCTGCGCGCGCGCCGCCGCTACGACCCCGACGACATCCGGGCTCTGCCCCGACTGCGACAGCCCGATGACCAGCGCGTTCCCATACCGCGGTGATGCGCCGTAGAGCGTCACGAGCGAGGGCGCCGCGAGGGCGACGGTCATCCCGTTGCGTGCCCCGAGGACGTACTGCGCGTACACCGCGGCATGGTCCGACGTCCCGCGCGCCGCGATCACGACGAGCCCTATCCCCCGCCTGCGAACCTCGGCCGCCACGACGTCCAGCACAGGTGGCGCCCCGACGAGGAGGCGGGCGGCGACGCCTGGTTGTTCACGGATCTCGACGAGCAGGCGGGTATCGGTCATGGCCCCATTGTCGCCCCGATGGCCGCTCCGGGCCCTCGACCTTCCATCCGGTGGCCATGCGCGGGATACTGGCCCCGATGCGACGAGTGGAAGCGGCCGCCCTCGTGGGGGCGTCGCGCGACGAGGTCTGGGACCTGTACGACGACATCGCCGGGACACCCCGGTGGGTGCCGGCGGTCCGGGAGATCCTCTATGTCTCGGGGCCGGCGCGCGTCGGGACCGTGTACCGGGAGCAGACGCGGGTCATGGGCGTCCCCGGGGCGGCCCAGTGGGAGATCACGGAGTACCGCCGGCCGATCCGCCAGGTGCACGTGAGTGAGGCCACGACGCTCGAGCGTGCGCGGGTGATCACGTTCGAGGCACGCGGGTCCGGGACGTGGGTCCGCGAGGCAGCCGAGATCCAGTCGTCGCTGTGGGGCCCGCTGGGCTACCTCCACGAGCTGTTCGCCGTGTTCCCGGTCGGCTGGGCGGTGCGGTCCGCGGTCGCGGGCGCCAAGCGGGCGTTCGAGGGCGACCCCCGGCGCTGAGCAGTCGGGACACCGGCGCCGTGGGCGGCATGTGCCGGTCCTCGGGGCGTCACGCGGCAGGACCCGAGGGAGAATCGAAAACGGACCGCCTTGAGGAACAGGTTCGGGGCTCCGCCGCCGCCCGACATCCCGCCGGAGGGTCGACGCGCCGCCCCATGTGGTCCGAGTGTTGGCGGTCCGTTCGATGTCCGCACCGTACGCCCCGGCCATGGGGGTGGGTACTGGCCAAGAGTCATGTCCCGGCATGGCCGAACGACGACGAACCCAGGGGGCCATCCGGACCCCGCCCGAGCCCATCGCACCCCATGGCCGGGGCTCGCCTGGACCACCCGTCCGGCGCCCTCGTCAGCGGCGTTCCCGGTCGAATCGCCCGATGACCTCGACCGCCGCCGCCACGCCGTCCTCGACGCGAACGCGCTGCCCGAGCGCTGCTGCGCGACCCGCCATGGCCCTGTCTCCCACGGCCACTCGGAGCCCGTCTGCGAGGAGGGTCCGGGTCAGGCGCTTGCGCGGGATCGGCCGGGGACCGACACCCAGGGCGGCGACCCTCGATCCCCAGAACGGCTGGTCGACCCCGAACGGCACGACGAGCGACGGCACGCCGGCCCGGATGCCCGCGCCCGTGGTCCCGGCGCCCCCATGGTGGACGACGGCGGTCATCCTCGGGAACAGCAGGTCGTGAGCCAGCTCGTCGGCCACGTAGACGTCGTCCGCGGCACCCGGCCCGCCGAGCCCGCCCCAACCCGAGAGCAGCACGGCCCGGACCCCGGCGTCGCGTACCGCCCCGAGGACAAGCTCCGTCAACGCCTCGCCGTCCTCGCCCGCCATGCTGCCGAACCCGATGCTCACGACAGGCCCGCCCACCGCGAGGAATGCCTCGAGATCCGCAGGCAGGGTCCGCCCCGGATCCTCGGGGAGGAACCAGTACCCCGTCACATGACGGGGCCGCGGTCCCCCCTCGGGGAGCGGCACGACGTGGCGGCTGAACCCGTACAGCACCGGGTTGGCGAGGTGGGCCCTCGGCGAGCCGGCCAGGCCCAGCACCTCGTGGCGGGCCTTCTGCATCGCCCCCCGGAACGGCAGCCAGACGCCCATCTCCGTGAGGCGGTGGGACAGGCGCCGCCCGGGCCCACCGAGGAACCCGGGGACGGAGCCGAACAGGGCGCCCTGGTACCGGTCCGTCGGAGCGCCGACGGGCTGCAGGTGCGCCTCGATGAACGGCGCGCCCGCCTTCTCGGCCGCCGACAGCGCGACCGCCATGCCGCCGACGCCGCCAAGCACGAGGTCCATCCCGACGCACGCGGCATAGGCCTCCCGCGTCCACACCGCGATCCGACCCTCCATGGCGTGGGCGACCACGCGCATCCCCCTCAGTGGCGACCCGTGCGCCTCGACGCCGATGCGCCGCGCTTCTGTCTCCACGTCTCCCGACAGCGGCGCGTACTCCACGCCCGTCCCGGCGACCATCGATGCGAAGTTGGCCGGCGCGATCAGCCGGACGTCGTGGCCCGCGGCACGGAGCCCCATGGCCAGCGCGAGGTACGGCTGCACCCCGCCACGCGAGTCGTTCGAGGCGATGGCGATGCGCATGGGCCGGGTTCTCCACGGGTCCTCGGATGAGGCTCGTACACTGTTCGATTGACGCCGCGAACGGTACTCGTACACTGTTCGAGCCGTCAACCCACGGCATGCTAGGGGACCGCCGAACCGATGTCGCTCACCCGCGACCAGATCGTGGACGCCGCGATCCGCATCCTCGACGACGAGGGTCCCGATGCGCTGTCGATGCGCCGCCTGGGGGCCGAGCTCGACGCCGGCGCGACGTCCGTCTACTGGCATGTGAAGGGCAAGGATGAGCTGCTCGACCTCGTGGCGGACCGCGTCATTGGCGAGGTCTTCGCCGGGGTCGGGGCGACGGAAACGTGGCGGGCCTGGATGGCGGCGTTCGCCCGGTCGATGCGCCGGGTGCTGCTCGCCCACCCGGGGGTCGCGCCGGTGGTGGGTCGCCGCGCGACCGCGGGCCCGAACGCCCTTCTCGCCCTCGAGGCACTCCTCGGGCTGCTCGCGGTTGACGGCTTCGACGGGATGTCCTCGATGCTCGCGTCGACCACGCTCGTCGGCTGGACGACGACGCTGGTGGTGGCGGAGGCCCGGGAGCTCCGCGCCGCTGCCGGGCCCGAGGTCGACGAGGGACCCGTCGCGCCGCAGCACCCGGCGATCGTCGCGCTGCTGGGGGGCGGCACGATGCCGACCGCGGACGTGCGGTTCGAGTACGGGCTCGGGGTGCTCCTCGACGGGATCTCTGCGCGTGAGACGCGACGCCGGAGCGGGACCGACGGCGACTGACCCCGGGTCAGGCCCCGGAGCGCGAGACCCGGTGCAGGGCGGCGCGGACCCGGCCGGCGAGGGACAGGCCGGCGGACGGCAGGGGCGGCGCGATGTCCGTGCGTGCGACGCGCAGCAGCGCGGTGTCGGCGATGGCGCCGGCGCTGCGGGCCGTGACTCGCGGGGCGGTGTCGGTCAAGAGCGGGACTCCCACGGGATTGCCTGGGCTCTCCAACCCTAACCCACGCCTCCAAGCGGCGGCACCCGTCCAAAGGACTACCGACCACACAGGACCCCACCAGACCCCACCACGGCCGAGTGCCTACGGACCCGTGCGACCCGCCGGGCCGACCGGGGATACGCTTGTGGCGATGACCACGACCGATCCCGACCGCCACCTCGTCCTTGACGGCACCCGCAACGTCCGCGACGTCGGCGGCTACCCGGCCGCGGGAGGCCGACGCACCCGCTGGCGCACGCTCCTGCGCTCGGACGAGCTCACGCGCCTGCCCGTCGCGACCCGCGACGCCCTCGAGAGCCTCGGCCTCCGCCAGGTGATCGACCTCCGCTGGCCCGATGAGCTCGCCATCTCCCCCAACACGTTCGCCGGTCGCCCCCCTGGGGCAGTGCGCTACACGAGCATCCCGCTCCTCGCCGACGACCCGACGCCGCACGTCGGCCTCGCCGGGATGTACCAGCACGTCCTGGACGCCCGGGGCACCCAGCTCGCGGACGTCGTCCGGGCGCTCCTGGCCGATGGCGGGCTCCCGGCGGTCATCGGCTGCGCCGCGGGCAAGGACCGGACCGGCGTCACGATCGCCCTGTTGCTGGACCTCAGCGGCGTGCCGCGCGACGTCATCGTCGACGACTACGCGATCTCCGCCCACCACTTCGCCTCGCCGGTCGCGCACATCGAGCCCGACGACTGGCGGAGCGGCAGTCTCGTGGTCGACAGCCCGCCCGAGTTCATCGAACACGCCCTGGCGCACCTCCATGAGCGTCACGGCGGCGCGCGGAGCCTGCTCCGCGGCCACGGGATCACCGACCGGGAGATGGACCGGCTCGTGGAGCTGCTGACGGAGGCCGCCCCGGCCTGACGCGGGTCCCGCCCGATCGCGGGTCCCCGGTGAGGCGGAGCAAGGCACACGCCACGTACGATGGGGGCATGGGCCGAGTCACCGCCGCCATCGACCTCCCGTTCTCCGCCGATCGCATCTGGCGGGTCGCCACGCGCGTCGAGGACATGCCGCGCTGGCTGCCGGAGGTGGTCGAGGCCGAACTTCTCGATCCGTGGCTGCGCAAGGACTCGCGGATACGGCTGCGGCTGGGACCCGGGACCGGGAACGCCGAGATCACCGGGACCGTCGTTGCATGCCGGGAGCCCGAGGCGTTCGAGATCGCCGGGTCCGGGGGGCCGCTCGGGGTCAGAGTCTGGACGACGCTGGCGCCGGCCGGCCCGGGCGCCACGCGGGTCTCGCTGGAGCTGCAGATCAGCACGCCGCCGTTCCTCGGGTTCATCGCCAAGGAGGCTGAGCGGCGGATCAACGCTGAGCTGCCGGCGAGCCTCGAGCGGTTCCGGGCGCTAATGGAGGCGGAACCGGCCTAGCGTCGGGTCCCCGGCTGTGCGCCGATGGCCCGGCCGGCGCCGGCACGGCTAGGCCGTGTACCCCGGCAGCGTGACCTCGATCAGCGGGCTGTGCTCCATCATCACGTCGAGATCCTTGCGGTTCCAGTTCCGCGCCACCCCGGTGATCAGCTCCAGCCGCTCCGCCGGGTCCGTGACGACCCGCGCCGTCCCAGGCATGTCCGCGACGACACCACCGCCCTTGAGATGGATCGTGACCGCCGGGTCCGCCTCGACGTTGTACAGCCAGGCGCGCGTGCGCCCCGCGACCGGCATGCCGCTGATCACGAGCCGCCCGTCCAGGTTGTGGAGGACGATCTCGATGCGCCGCGGTTCGCCGGACCGTCGTCCGGTCGTCGTCAGGTCGATGGTCTGGGTCTGTGCGAGCGCGGCGTGGACGGTGTCGTCCATGGGGTCCTCCGGGCGGCGGGACGGCCGATCGGGCGCCCCTAGTAGTTGCACGCGCAACGGTACTCCAGACACCTCGCCGGCACAAGCGCGGGCCGCGGGCCTACACTCCGCCCCATGCTGCGCACCGTCACGGCCACCCGCTACGTCACGCCCCTGCGCGAGGGCGGGTCCGTGCCCGCGCTCGTCGAGGCGGACGACGACGGGCTGTACGTCGTCAAGCTGCTCGGCGCGGGGCACGGCCGCAAGGCGCTCGTCGCGGAGCTGATCGCCGGCGAGCTGGCGCGCCACCTCGGCCTCCCGGTCCCGGACCAGGTCCTCGTCGAGCTGGACGGAGCCCTGTCGAAGGCCGAGCCAGACGGCGAGATCCAGGACCTGCTCGAGCGATCGGCGGGCACCAACATCGGCCTGGACTTCCTCCCCGGGGCCCTCGCGTTCCACCCGGCAATCGGGCCCGCGCCGGAGCCCGAGCTCGCGGCGGCCATCGTCTGGCTTGACGCGTTCACGACGAACGTGGACCGCACGCCGCGCAACCCGAACCTCATCGTGTGGCACCGGCGGCTCCACCTCATCGACCACGGGTCCGCGCTGTACATCCACCACAACTGGAAGGATCCGGCCGAGCACGCGCAGCGGCCCTTCGTCCAGATCCGGGACCACGTCCTGCTGCCGTTCGCGGCGTCCATCCTCGAAGCCGACGCACGGCTGGCGCCCCTCGTGGACCGCGCCCTGCTCGAGCGCCTGACCGGCGCGATCCCGGACGACTGGCTCCAGCCTGAGGAAGGCCTCCCGGATCCGGTCGCCCATCGGCGCGCCTATGTCGACTATCTCGCCGCCCGCCTGCGGGGCCGCGACGCGTTCGTGGAGGAGGCCGAGCGTGCTCGAACCGCCTGACGCCCCGGAACGGAGCCCGTTCGAGTACGCGATCATCCAGGTCATCCCACGGGTGGAGCGCGGTGAGGCCTTCAACGCGGGCATCGTCCTGATGTGCCGCCCGAAGCGATTCCTCGGTGCACGTGTCGAGCTCGACGAGGCGCTCCTCGTCGCGATGGCCCACGACTCCGACCCCGAGATCGTGCTGGCGCACCTCGACACCATCGAGGCGATCGCCGTGGGCGACCCGGCCGGCGGACCCATCGCCGCGCTCGCGGCCCCGGAGCGGTTCCACTGGCTCGTTTCGCCGTCGTCGACGATCATCGCGCCGTCGGTCGTGCACACGGGACTGACCGCGGATCCCGCCGCGACCCTGGAGCACCTGTTCCGGACTCTCGTCCGCCGCTGAGCATCGGCTGGGGGATCATGGTGGCTCGCGTCCGTCGCACCGCCCCGAGGATCCCCATGGAGCTCGCGCCCAGCGCCCGCGGTCGACCGGCCACGCGGCGCGCCGTGCTTGGCGCCCTGCTCATACCGCTGTTCCTGGCCGCCTGCCGCGACGCCGGACCCACGCCCACGCCGGAGCCCTCGCCCACCCCGGCCCCGACGACGACGACGCCTGCCCCGGTCATCGACCTGCCGATCCCCGACGACGACACCGCGGTGACCCAGGTCCTGCTCAAGAGCGCCGACGGCACCTACGACGTCTACGCCTCGGTCGGGCAGCTCCAGGGGGCTTCCTCGACCTGCACCGCCGTCCTGCTCGACACCGGCGAGTCCCCCACCACCCCGGCCTACGCGATCACCAACGGCCACTGCGTCGGCATCTTCGGCGCCAACGAGCTGGTCGTCGACCGCGTGACCGAGGGGACGTCGATCGCCTTCGACTGGTTCATCGACCGCCCTGAGCACCGCGTCGTGCCCGTAACCAGGATCGCCTGGGCGAGCATGCGCACGACCGACCTCGCGGTCCTCGAGCTGGCGGTGACGCCGGACGAGCTGCGGGGGGTCGGTGTCAGGGGCTGGCGGCCGCAGGCCATCGAGGGCGGCGCCGGGACGAGCGTCGACGTGGTGATGGTCGGCGTGCCCGTCGGTGCCCCGGTCGTGGACATCCCCGAGGCCGAGCGCTACCTGCGTCTCGGGACATGCAGCCTCGACGTGGACCCGGTGATCCTCAACGAGCGCCAGTGGCTCTGGCCGGACGCGCGGCGCAACGACTGTCCCGAGGTGGTCCCGGGCAACGCCGGCTCCGCGGTGCTGGATCGGGCGACCGGCGGCCTCGTGGGGCTGATCAACACGACGACGTACAAGGGGGAGAACGGCGCGGAGTGCTGGCTCGGGCGGCCGTGCGAGGTCAACGAGGACGGCGAGGCCTCCATCCCCGACACCTCGTACGCGCAGCCGGTCGGCGGGCTCGCGTCGTGCTTCGGGGAGGATGGCGCCTTCGCGCTGGGCGGCGCATGCCCGCTCGATGCCGGGGGCGGCGTGACGTCGCTCGACGGGGCTCCCCTCGCGGTCAACCCGTCGGCGTCGCACCCGCTCAGCGGCACTCCCTCGCAGGCGTCCTGGACGACGACCGTCGTCACGGCATCGCAAACCACCTACCGCTACAAGATCGGGCCGCTCTTCGGCACGGCCTGCGCCGACGAGGCGGGCTACAGCGCGCCGATCGCCACGTCGCTCCCCATCGAAGACGAGCTGCCGCTGAACGAGCAGCGGCTGCTGCTGTGCGCGGCCGCGGAGGGATCGGCGCTCGCGGATGCCGCCATCGCCGTCGCCTACATCGACACGACGCCACCGGTCGCCGACGTCAGGTTCGCGGTGAGCGGCAGCAAGGCGGAGGGGTGGCGCATCGAGCCCGTGCTCAACCCGCCGGAGCTGTCGTCGTACCTCATCAAGGTGGGGCCCGCCAGGACGACAGACTGCGCCGACCCCGACGGATACGTCGTGAACCGGCGGATCCCGATCAACGTCGCCTCGGACGAGGCGCCGGCGCGGTTCTGCGCCATCGGCTACGACGAGGCCTCCAACGCGTCCCAGCCCGCGATCCGGGTCCTCCGCTAGGCGTCGCCTGGCCGGCCGGGACCGCCGCCACGCCGGTCAGTCGGCGGGCGCGTGGACCAGGTCGTCGCGCGACTTGCCACAGCCCGGCACACCGCAGCCGATCGTGCGCGTGTAGGCACCAGCGGAGGCGATGTCGGAGACCTGGCGGCCCATGCCGCCACCGATGGGCGCCATCGCACCGATCCCACCGTCGCTCTTCACGCGGTACTCGTGCGGCTGGCGCGGGTCAACGGGGTCAGCCTGCCGCTTCTGCCATGGCATCCGCATTCGATCGACTCCCATGTACGCGATCCGGGATCTGCGTCCTGTGACGGTCCAAGGGGGGCCAACGCAGCCCCCAGCGTCACTCTGTCCGTCGCCCGAGGGTGCTGTCAATGGCGCACTGGCTCGTTCGGCTCCCGGCCCGGCCCGCCTCAGGACCGTCGGGTCGCCTCGACCGCCTCGCCACCGCGCCGGAAGTACAGCGCCACGGCGATCGTCGCGATCATGAGGAGCACCGGCGACACGGCCATCACCAGCCCCGCGAACAACGCGGCGGTCCCGAGCGCGTCGCTGACGGTCATCGACCCTTGCCCTGCGCCTTCAGCTCGGCCTTGCGGGCGCGCTTGCCAGCCTGGTACTCGGCGAGCGCCTCCGGGGAGTCCACGTCGCCCAGCGTCGTGTGGTCCGGGAGCACCGCCTCCCAGCCCGCGGGCGTGATCCCGAACCGCTTCGCGAGGAGGGACACGATCGTCCCCGCCTTCATCTCGCCGATGCCGGGCAGGGCGATGAGCCGTGCGTGGAGGTCCTGCGCGTCGGCGGCCCCGGTCCAGACGCGGGAGGCGTCCCCACCGTACCCGTCTGCGATGGCCGCGCACAGGTCACGGACGCGCCTGGCCATGTTGCCGGGGAAGCGGTGCAGCGCGGGCGGAGTCCGGAACGCGACGTCGAGCGCCTCGGGGTCCATCGTCGCGATGGCCGCCGCATCGAGCCTTCCGATGCGGGTCTGCAGGTCAAGTGGTCCCGAGAACGCCTTCTGGACGGTGATCTGCTGGTCGAGCGCGAACCCGATGAGCAGTGCGAGCGGGTCCACTGCGATGAGGCGATCGGCGTCGGGGTTGCCGGTGAACGGGAGGTGGTCGGGCGGAACGGGCAGGCTCATGCCGACAATCCTACGCGAGGGATGATCACGAGGGCCGCCCGGGCGCCTACGATCCGTTCATGACGCAGCCCTCCCCTTTTGCCGACCTGCTCGGCCCCCTCGCCATCCGCACCGGCGGCCTGCTCGACGTGGAGACCGGCGAGACCCGCCCCCATCGGGTGCTCCTCGTCCGCGACGCCCGAATCGAGGCGGTCGCCGGCCCCGACGACGGCATCCCGGACGGCACGCCCGTCATCGACCTGTCGGGCCTGACCGTCCTGCCGGGGCTCATCGACACCCACAGCCACCTCGTGGGGGAGGTGCAGACGGCCGGCGTCCCGGCGACCACCACCACGGGCGCCCAGGACGCGCTCCTCTCCGTGCGCAACGCGCGCGTGACGCTCGAGGCGGGCTTCACGACCGTTCGCGACCTCGGCGGGTTCCGCGTCTTCGTGGACTGCGCGCTGCGCGACACCATCGACGCGGGCGAGCTCGAGGGGCCGCGCATGCTCTGCTCGGGCGCCTTCATCACGGTGCCGTGGGGCGGCGGCGACGTCGTGGGCCTCGCGCCCGACATCGTCCTGCCGGCGGACCTGCGCTTCGGCGTCGTCACCACCCCCGCGGAGGTGCGGGACCGGGTCCGGCGCCTGCTCATCGGCGGTGCCGACGTCATCAAGCTCATCGGCACGGGCGCGGTCCTCA
>JANNHX010000161.1:0-31832 GCA_031404615.1 Chloroflexota bacterium | reverse complement strand
ACGCGGGTGAGCTCGCGGTCATCGAGAAGATGGCCGGCGGCGTCGTCCCCGCGGCCGTGGTCCGCACCGAGGCCGGCCGGTCGCGCACCGTCCGCACGGTGGACCTGGAGCCCGTCAGCTAGATCAGTGGGTGAGGCTGCCGCGGGCCGGGTTCTCCTCCGCGGCGGCTACTCCAGCCCGGCCGCGTCGAGCTCGTTGAGGAGCTCGTAGGCCTCGTCGCCCAGGAAGGCGCGCGCGGCGGCCTCGGCGTCCTCGCCGGCCTCCTCGTGCTCGCCGCCATCCTCATCCTCGACGTCACCGCCGGCGAGGACCGACAGCACGCGCGACGGGCTCGGTTCCACGATCCACTCGTCGCCGGTCTCCGGGTCGACGTCGAAGAACGAGACCGAATCGATCTCGTACGTCTTGCCGTCGGGGCGGGTGAGCGTGCACGCCCAGGCCTCGTCCTCGTCCTCCACGGAGCGGACGGTCAGGGTGAGTCCGAGCGAGCGGAAGAGCTCGCCGATCGTGGTGGCGGTCGCGGTCATCGAAGAGGTACCTCGGGATCGTCGGGGTGAGTGCGACAACCGTACCCCCGCCCGCGGGTTCTCGCCGCGCCCCACCCGCAACGCCCCGGTTGCTCCGCCCGGAACGCCCCGCCAGCGCCGCCCGGCCCGCCGGTACGATCCGCAGCGTGAACGACCACGCCTCCGTCTCCTTCTGGCTCGAGACCGCCGGCGACGACCTGTCGCCCCGGCCGCCCATCGACGGCGCGACCGACGCCGACGTCGCGATCCTGGGTGCCGGGCTGACCGGCCTCTGGACCGCGTACTACCTCCTCCGGCGTGACCCGTCGCTCACGGTCGTGATCGTCGAGCGCGAGATCGCCGGCTTCGGGGCGTCCGGGCGCAACGGGGCGTGGTGCGCACCCGACCTCAACATCTCGATGAGCCGCCTCGCGCGCCTCCATGGCGAGGACGCGGCACGCCGCATGCAGCAGGCGACCTATGACGCGGTCGAGGAGGAGGGTCGCGCCTGCGAGGAGGCGGGCATCGACGCCGGCTTCCACAAGGGCGGCGAGATCATCGTCGCGCGCGGGCCGCAGGGCATCCCCGGGCTCGAGGAATCGATGCGCGAGTACGAGCGCTTCGGGTTCGGCGAGCGGTACCGCCTCCTCGGCACCGCGGAGCTCGAGGGCCGGATCCGGATCGCGGGCGTGACGTGCGCCCTCGTCTCGGAGGACGCGGCGGTCGTGCACCCGGGCCGGCTCACGCGCGGCCTGGCGCGTGCCGTCGAGCGCATGGGGGCGCGCATCGCGGAGGGCACCGCGGTCACGGGCTTCCGCCCGAGGGACGCCTCCGGCCGCGCGACGCTGATCACGCACCGCGGCGACGTTCGCGCGCCGGTCGTCGTCCTGGCCGGAGAGGCCTATCTCTCGGAGCTGCCGCAGCTCCACCGCCAGCTCCTGCCGCTGTGGTCGCTCATCGTCCTCACGGAGCCCGTGACCGACGCGCAGTGGGCGGAGATCGGCTGGGCGAACCGCGAGGTCGTCGCGTCGACCCGCCTGTCGATCGACTACCTCTCGCGCACCGAGGATGGCCGGATCCTGTTCGGCGGGCGCGGCGCGCCGTACCGCCTCGGCTCGCCGATCAGGCGCGAGTACGACCGCCACGCACCCACCCACGAGCACCTCAAGGGCTTCGTCCGCGAGTGGTTCCCGGCCCTGCGCGACGTGCGCTTCACGCACGAGTGGGGCGGTCCGCTCGGCATGCCGCGCGACTGGCACCCGACGATGGCGTTCGATCCCGCGACCGGCATCGCGACGGCGCGCGGCTACATCGGCCACGGCGTGTCCACGACGAACCTTGCGGGTCGCGTCCTGACCGACCTCGTGACCGGCGTGCAGAGCCCGCTCACCGACCTGCCGCTGGTCAACCACCGGAGCCCCAACTGGGAGATCGAGCCGTTCCGCTATCTCGGCGTGCGCTACGCGCAGTGGGCGATGGGCCGGCTGGACGACCGGATCGCCAGGACCGGAGTGCCGCCCTCAGGAAAGAGCCTGGCGGAGCGCCTCTCCTCGCACTGACCGCCCGAAGGGCCGGCCGCCTCGCGCATCGGCTAGAGGTGGCGCAGGAACGCGTCCGGGCTGGTGAGGAAGTCGCGGGTCAGCTTCACGTGCTCCAGGTCCTCCCAGCGCACGGTGCGGACCGGCGCCTCGTCGAAGCTCCAGATCTGGGCACCCGGCAACGCGAGCAGGATGGGGGAGTGGGTCGCCACGAACAGCTGGCAGTCCGCGTCGACCATCTCGCGCAGCAGCGCGAGCAGCGAGAGCTGGCGGGCGGGCGAGAGTGGGGCCTCGGGCTCGTCGAGGAAGTACGTCCCGCGCGGGACCAGGCGGGCCGCGAAGAAGCGGAGGAAGCTCTCGCCGTGGCTCTGGGCGTCGAGGCCCTCGCCATAGCGCTCCTCGAGCGCCGCGAGCTCACGCAGGAACGGTGTTCGGGCCAGCCCGTGGGCGAGGCTGCCGGCCCGCTCCGCGTATTCCGCGTCGACGGCCGTGAGGTCCGCGGCGAGCTCCGCGCGCATCCGCGCGACCCGCTTCGCGTAGCCGAAGAAGTCCTCAGCGCGAAGGTAGAAGCCGCGGTGCGTCCTCGTGGTCCAGGAGAGACGGATGGCGTCGGCGAGCGAGCGGACGGCGACGAGGGACGCGTCGTCGGAGGCGTCTGCGGAGCCGGCGGTGACGGCCTTCGCGGCGATGGCGAGGGCCTCGAGCATCGTGCTCTTGCCGGAGCCGTTCTCCCCGACGAAAAACGTGACGGGCGCCTCGAACCGGAGCCGCTCCATCGACCGGACGATGGGCACGTCGAACGGGAAGCCGGTGGCGGCACGAGGGCGGGTGAGGCGGGCTTCGGCGAGGTGGATCAGCGACGGGCTCCCGGGACCGGAGCCGCCCGCGCGTGGGCACGCGGCACGGTGCCTCCAGTCTGCCCGATTGAGGTCCCGGGCTCAGCTAGGTCAGGATCTCCGCCGCGAGGCGCAGGTCGGCGCGCTTCACCACGGCATCGGCCGACTCACCCTGCTTGGGGCTCGCCCAGCCGAAGCTGAACCGGAGGCCTTCGGAGCCGCGCGGCAGGGACAGGGGGCCGGCCTCGCGCACGCGCTCGACGAAGTTGATCGCCGCGATCTCGTCCGTCTCGGTGAGCACGACGCCGAAGCGCGCCTCGCCGATGCGCGTGCAGTGGTCGCCGGTGCGCGTGGCGCGGCGCACGCACTGGGCCGCGTCGCGGACCGCGCGCCGGGCCACGTCGAAGCCCCAGCTGTCGCCGAGGCTGGCAACGCCCTCGAGCTCGATGATGACCACGGTCAGCGTGCGCCGGTAGCGAGCGCTGCGGGCAACCTCGGTCACGAGGATGCGCTGCCAGTAGTCGGGGCCTTCCAGGCCGGTGAGCGGGTCCTCCCAGCCGGCAGGCTCGGGAATGCCGGTCGCGTCCACGCGTGTCTCCCTTGTTGATCGGCGCGCCACCCCTTCACCCGGTGGGTGAGCGCGCAGGCACTCGATACGAGAAAGATCGTCGGATGTGTTGCGCAGACGCGCCACGGGACCGTCGTAGGGTGGCCCCCGCCGAAAGTCCCGGTGGAGGCCGGACCGCGCGCCCCGGAAGAGCCGTGGATCAGCCGAAGAGCGCCTCCACGGAGAGGTAGCGCTCGCCCGTGTCGTACGTGAAGGTGAGGATCCGGGACCCGTCCGGCACCAGCGGGATCAGCTGTGCCACGGCTGCCAGCGACGCGCCCGAGGACACACCGATGAGCAGGCCCTCCTCACGCGCCGCGCGTCGGGCGTACTCGAACGCGTCCGGCGGGGCGACCTGGAGGATCCCGTCGAGCAGCTCCGTGCGCATGACCCCCGGGATGAACCCGGCGCCGATGCCCTGGATGGGGTGCGCGGAGTGCGTGCCGCCCGAGAGGACCGGCGAGAGCGTCGGCTCCACGGCATAGACCTTGAGGTTCGGCCAGCGGGGCTTGAGGACCTCGGCAACGCCCGTGATGTGACCGCCGGTGCCGACGCCCGTGACGATGTAGTCGAGGCCGTCCGGGAAGTCGCGGGCGATCTCGTCGGCCGTCGTGCGGCGGTGGGCGTCGACGTTGGCCGGGTTGTCGAACTGCATCGGGATCCAAGCGCCCGGCGTCTGGTCCGCGATCTCCTTCGCCCGGGCGATGGCACCCTTCATGCCCAGCTCGCGCGGGGTGAGGTCGAGCTCCGCGCCATAGAGCTGCATCAGCTTGCGGCGCTCGATCGACATGGACTCCGGCATCACGAGGATGATGCGGTAGCCCTTGACCGCCGCGACGAGGGCGAGGCCGATGCCGGTGTTGCCGGACGTGGGCTCGATGATGATTGAGCCTGCCTTGAGCACGCCGCGGGCCTCGGCGTCCTCGATCATCGCGAGGCCGATGCGGTCCTTGATGCTGCCGCCGGGATTCTGGCGCTCCAGCTTGGCCCAGACCGACACCCGCGTGTCGTAGAGCTTGTTGATGCGGAGGTGCGGGGTGTTGCCGATGGTCTCGAGGACGTTGTTGTAGATCACTGGGGCGCTTCCTTTCAGATCACGAAGTCGATGGGATCGGCAACCTCGGCCGTGGTCCGGACCCGGACCTGGCTCTGGTGGTAGACGAGCGAGTCCGCCGGGACCGAGTGGGTGAGCCACACGTTGCCGCCGATGATCGAGTCGGCGCCCACGATCGTGTCGCCGCCCAGCACGGTCGCGTTGGCATAGATCACGACGCGGTCCTCGATGGTCGGATGGCGCTTTGTCCCCGACGCGTCCTTGCTGACCGAAAGGGCTCCGAGGGTCACGCCCTGGTAGAGCTTCACGTTGTCGCCGATGACCGCCGTCTCGCCGATGACCAGACCGGTGCCGTGGTCGATGCAGCAGGAGTGCCCGATCTGGGCCGCCGGGTGGATGTCCGCACCGGTCCGGCTGTGGCCGATCTCCGCGATCATCCGCGGCACCAGTGGAATGCCCTGCCTGTGGAGCGCATGGGCGATCCGGTAGAAGGCCAGGGCGAGGAAGCCGGGATACGCGAGCACGACCTCCATGGTCCCGTGCGCGGCCGGGTCGCCCGCCTCGATGGCCTCGGCGTCCAGCGTCAGCTGCTCGTGGATCGCGGGCAGGCTGAGGAGGAACGCATGGGCCAGCTCCTCGGGTGACGCGGGGAGCTTGTCCCGGAGCGGGGCGAGGACGGGGATCAGCGCCCCGCAGCGGGCATCGAGCTCGGCATGGATGCCGGCCGGAGTCCGCGGTGCGTCGCGCCCGTCGGGGAAGAGCAGCGAGACGACGCCGTCGGCAAACGCGGCGACCAGGTCGCGATCCGGGAAGCGGCGGAACATCGCCGTCTCGTCCTCGGCGATGTGTGCCGCGAGGGTCGCGAGATCGGCGGGATGGGGATCGGGATCGTCTGCGTGACGGCGGGAACGACGTGATGACATGGGCAGGGCACCAGGTGCGGGGATCGGCAGGAGGGGACGCACACCCGCGGAGCGTGTGCACGGCGGCGGCGCGGCACGCTCGGCTCGCAGGGCGAGGTCGGCGGGCGTGGCGGTCGGCGTGAGGGACGATGGCTCAGGCGCAGGACGCGGGGCGCGCTGGGACAGGCGGCGTTATCGCCGCCGAGGACACGCGCAGGAGAGCCGGATGGACGCCATGGACGCAAACGATGCCGGTGATCGCCCCGCGCGTCAACCCTCTAGGGCGCGACCGACAGGAAGCCCGACGCGAGGACGCGCCCCTGCGCGTTCACGAACGCGACGATCCAGGTGCCAGCCGTCAGGCCGTCCGCGCTCAGGTCGGAGCCGAAGAACGACGCGGTTGCCGGGTCGTCCATCGCGTCGGGGGCGCGCAGGGGCCTGGCCTTGCCACTCAGCTTCAGCTCGAGCCTGACGCCCGTCGCGTCCACGGGCGCGAGCGCCTTGCCGACGGCGACGACCGGGTCGCCGACCTTGATCTTGGTCGTCTTGCCGGCGACCGCGAACGTGGTCGGGTCGTAGGCGGAGCCGAAGAACACGGTGCTGCCGGGCGGGATGTCGCCGCCGGTCACCGTTGTCGCGCCCGGGATGCTGGCCGCCGCGCTGGCACCGGCTCCATCGCCGCCCCCGCCGCCGCAGGCCGCCAGGACGAGAGCGAGGGTCGCGAGCAGAATCGCCAAGACGCGGGACATTGAGGTCCTCCGGGGGCCGCGCGAGCACCTCCTGCGGTCCGGCCCATCTCCGGGACCGCCTCGTGCGGCGTTTCGCGGAGGGTGCGCGATCCGGCGGCGGGCGTCAAGGGGTCGATCCGGGACCCTCAGGACGCGGCGACCATCCGGCTCGCGGTCCGGTGGGCGAGCGCCATCAGGCTGAGCATCGGGTTCACGCCACTGGCGCTTGGCATGGCGCTCGCGTCGACGATGTACAGGCCCCGGATCCCGTGGACCTCGCCGTCGGGATTCGCGACGCTCGTCTTCGGGCTGAGGCCGATCCGGCAGCTCGACATCTGGTGCGCAGTGAACAGCAGGACACGGTTGGACGCGATCGGGCGGGCCTTGAGCCGCTCGAGGTAGGGCTCGAACGGCTCGCCGCGGCGCCACTCGAGCGGCGGGGTCACGAGCGGGATCACCCGTTCGGCGCCGGCGGCGCGCTGCAGCCGGGCCAGCTCCAGCGATGCGAGCCGCAGCAGCTCCCGCTCCCGTACGCCCGGCGTGTACTTCACGGTGACGGACCCGTCGCGGCCCGCGATGACGCGCCCGGTGCTCTCGTCGCGGACGATCGCGAGGAACGAGGCGATCCGGTCGCACCGGGTCATCGTCTCGCGGTGGCTGGCACTGTCCCACCAAGGGAGGCCGCTCGCGATGAGCCCCGGGTGCGTGGGTGCGGCCTCGAGGCGGAACCCGTACGCGCCGTCGAGCTTGGCAAAGGCGTCGCTCATGACGCTCTGCGGGACGCCGGACCAGGGCGCCAGCGGCTCGTCGTGGATGCCCGAGACGGCGACGACCGGGTGGATGTGGAGCGTCCGGCCTGCGACTTCGCGCGCGATGCCGGACCGCTGGAGGACAACGGGGGAGAGGATGGACCCGCCGGCAAGCGCGACCATGGGTGCCCGGACGGTGATCTCGCCGCCGGGCACGCGGGCGACGACGCCGGTTGCGCGGCCGCTCTCGACGGTCACGCGCAGGACCTCGGTGCGGTCCAGGACCTCGGCCCCGTGGTCGCAGGCGGACGCGAGCGAGCGCCGCAGCACCGACTGCTTCGCGCCGCGCCGGCAGCCGGCCGCGCACGGGCCGCAGTCGCCGCAGTCCCGGACGTTGCGCGGGATGACCTGCCACGGGAGGCCCAGCGCGTCGAGGCCGGCGGCGAGCCTGCCGTTGGGCCCGTTGAGCGGGCTCTCGTCGCTGTTGACACCCATGTCGGCCTCGATGGCCGCGTAGTGCTCGTCGAGGTCGTCGCCGACACCCGCGGCCCGCCACTCGTCGCGGACCGAGGCGGGCGCGCGCAGCGACGAGCTCCAGTTGATGACCGAGCCGCCGCCGACGGCGCTGCCGGCCCGGATCGAGATCCAGCGGTCGTCCGTCGCCGCGAGGCCGCGGTCGAGGAACAGGTCGCCCAGGCCATCGAGCTCGGGGCCGCCGAAGCGCTCCTCCGTGACCATCGCCGCCCGCTCAAGGACCAGGACCTTCCTGCCGGCCGCGGCGAGCATCCCGGCCGTCACCCCGCCGCCCGGACCGGACCCGATCACGACGACGTCGGCGTCGAGCGTCTCGCCCGCCCGCGGCGTCCGTGCGGTGACCCGCGAGAGGTTCGGCGCGTCGGGCTCAGGGGGGACGAACCCCGTCCGGGCGCGCCACGGCGAGTCCTCGATGCCGTAGGCGAGGAGCAGCGTCAGGCGCTTGAGGTCCTGGAACGCGGTCCGCTTGAGCGCGATGGGGCTCCCGCCGAGCCGCCGCATGCACGCCTCGCGGCCCGCCTGGTCCATGTCCGCGAGCCGGCCCGGCCGCCCGCCGATGCCGATCGTGCCGACGCGGCTCCCGATCGCCCACAGCAGCAGGTCCAGCTGGCGCTTCAGGGCGGGCTTGTCCAGCGCGTCGACCTCGGCCAGGAGCCGCCGGTGGACCCCGAGCTCGCTTGCCGAGGGGACGCCCTCGGCAGCCGGGACGAAGGTGTCGACGATGGCGGCGAGGGTCTCTTCGGCGGCGGTCATGCGGGCGAGCCTAGCGCGCGGCGAGGCGCCCCGTGCGCCGTTCCGGCTGGGTGACCCGATCATCCGCCCCGTGCCCGCGGACCTCCCGTCGCCGGGCGCCCTCCCGTATGCTCGCGCCACATGCATGAGCCCAGCCCTGAGACCGCGCCGGCGTCCGAGCCAGCCTCGGCGTCGGACCCCGCGTCCGAGCCGGCGACGCCGGTCCGACCCGGCGGGTCGTCGCCGGCGTCGGCGCTGCGCATCGCGTCGGCGCGTGACGCCAAGGGGGCTCCGATCCATCGCGGCTGGGCCCAGGTCGGCTCGCACCACCGCTGGATGGAGCCCTTCGTCCTCGCCCTCCTCGCAAACGGGTCGGTCCACGGCTATGCGATCGTCGGCGAGCTGGCCGGACTCGGCATCACAAACGGCGCGGTCGACGTCGGCCAGGTCTACCGGACGCTCCGCGACCTCGAGCGGACGGGCCAGGTGCGGTCCGCCTGGAGCACCGGGACGGGGCCCGCGCGTCGCGACTACGAGTTGACGCCGGCCGGCTGGGAGGCCCTCGACGAGTGGGCGGCTGTCATGAAGGAACGCACCCGACTCGTCGCCGAGTTCGACGCGCTGTACCTCCAGTGGGTCGCGCTGCCGCGCCCGCCGGCCGGTTGACGGGGTCGGGATCGCGATGACCGGCCGGCGAACGAAGGAAGAGCTGGGGTGGCACGAGCTCGAGGCCCGCCTCGCGTCCGCGCTCGAGCGCCTGCGCCCCGAGACGTACCTGATCCTCTCGGTGGGCGGTCGGCCGCGTGGCGGCACGGCGCCCTACGTCCAGTTCCTCAGCTTCGGACCGCCCGGGCTGCGGGTGGAGGCGTCATCGAACCGCTACCTCGCCCCGGCGTTCGCGCTCTCTCCCGAGGCCGAGGAGCAGTTGGGGCGGCTGGGCTGGCAGTGGCCCCTCGACGAGGGCGAGGAGGACCGCAACTTCCACCGTGAGTGGCCCAACCCTGCGCCCTGGGCCGAGATCGCGTCGCTCGCGGTCCGGACGCTGCGCGACGTCTTCGGCGTCGAGGGGCCCGGGCGCCTGCGCTCTCTCCACCGCGGCGCGCCCGCCTTCGAGGGACGGCTCCCGCGCCTGGACCTTGGGATCCCGGCGGAGCGGTCGCCCCGGGCGCGCGACGACGATGACGGGCAGGGCCCCTCGCCCGCGCTCGTGCTGCTCAACCGGCGGCTCGAGGATGCCCTCAAGTCGTTCCTTGGCCTGCCCGACCTCATCCGCGATGCCGACGGCGACATCCCCGTGCGCGTCGGGAGCGTGCTCATGTATGTGCGCGCGGTCGCCGGCACGCCTCCGCTGGTGCAGCTGTTCGCGCCGGTGCTGGACGACGTCGAGCTGTCCCTGCCGCTGCTCGAGGCGATCAACGAGGTCAACCGCCGGGTCCTGTTCGGCCGGCTGTTCTGGGGTCATCGCGGCGTCATCGTGGCGATGGAGCTCACCGGCGTGGGCCTGACGCCCGAGCAGGTCGCGTTCGCGTGCGTCCAGCTCGGCAACCTCGCGGACGCCCTCGACGGCCAGCTCGCGGAGCGCTTCGGGCCCCCGGACGCCGACCGCCCGAAGCGCCCGCTCGTCAACTAGGGCTCGTCGCCGGGGCGCCCTGGCCCCTTGCGCCACCCCGCCCGCCCTGCTCGCTCGCGCCCGCTCCACGGACCGGCCCTCGACCCACGTTTCCCGCCCGGCGCCGCTCGCCGTCCGCGGACGCCCCTGCCCCGTGGCCCCTCGAGTCATGACCGATGGCCCAAGGCCTATATATGTCGAGAGCATATAGATATGCATGACATGTACGAAGCCCCCGCCCGGACCGCCTTCGAAGCCTCCACGGAGATCGACCGGATCCAGGTCGACCTGATCCGCGCGCTCGCGGGCGCACACCGGCTCCAGATCGTGCACTGCCTCCGCCCCGGACCGCGCGAGGTCGGAGAGCTGGCGCGGGAGCTCGATCTCCCGCAGGCGACCATCTCGGCGAACCTGGCCGCCATGCGTGCGGTGGGGCTCGTGGAGGCTGCGCGCGACGGCCGCGTCGTCCGCTACCGGATCGCCGACCCAGAGATCCTCGATGCCTGCGACCTCATGCGGAACGTGATCGTCCGGCGTCTCTCGGCGCTGGGCAGCCTCGTGGCCGCGGCGGGCGGCGGGCCGGCGAGCCATCCCGACCTGCAGGTGACCACCCCATGAGCGACACCCTGAGCATCGTCCTGTTCTCCGGCACGGCCGACAAGCTGCACGCCGCGGCCACCCTGGCCGCCGGCGCCGCCGCGCTCGATCGCCCCGTGAACATCCTCCTCCAGTACTGGGCGCTCGACGCGTTCCGGACGGCGCGGATCGAGGAGACCCAGGGCCTCGCGTGGGATGCCATGACCGACGGCACGAGCCGGCCGGTGAAGGGCACCAGGGCCATCCCGTGGCTCGAGACCTTCCGGATGGCCAAGGAGCTGGGCTCGATGACGATCAACGCCTGCTCCGGCTCGCTCGACGTCCTCGGGATCGCGCCGTCCGAGCTCGACCCGATCGTGGATGACTCGGGCGGGATCGCCACCTTCCTGTTGGCCGCCGAGGACGGCCAGCTCGTCTTCATCTAACCGCCGCCGAGACCCCGCCAGCCACCACGACCACCTCCAACTGCCAGGAGATCACCGCCATGACCGCAACCACTGCCGAGCTCGAGACCATCACCGACGCCGCCGTGATCGACGCGCGCGGCACCGCCTGCCCGGGCCCGCTTCTCGAGGCCAAGAAGGGCATGGCCGGCCTCCCGGTGGGCTCGACGATCGAGATCTGGTCGACTGACCCGGGCACCAAGAGCGACATCTCCGCCTGGTCGGGCAAGGTCGGCCATGACTTCCTGGGCGTGCTCGAGGCCGACGGCTACGAGCGCGTCTTCGTGATCCGCCGCAAGTAGCACCTCCCTCTCGTGCCGCCGCGGCGAGCCTCGTCGGGGAGCGTCGCTGCGGCACCAACCCAGTGCAGGAGCGCCCAGCGCTGATGACCGCACCCGTCGCGAGGGAGCCACGCGCACCCGGGGACACGTTCGTGCCTCGGATCCTCGTGTTCTCCACCAACACCATCTCCGATCCCGGAATTGACCTCGCCGGCTCGGCCCATTTTCACTACTCGCCGGGCGTGAACGTGATCACGCTGCCCTGCACGAGCGGGATCCGGCCCTCCTGGATCCTCCACGCGTTCGAGGTCGGGTTCGACGGCGTGTTCATCGCCACCGACGGCGAGGAGTGCTCCTACCTGCACGACTGCGCGAAGCGCTCAAACCGGATCGTGCAGAGCGCCCAGAAGACGCTCAAGGAGCGGGGTTACGAATCGGGCCGCGTTCGGGTTGCCGCGATCTGCTCGGTGTGCGCCGAGCCGTTCACCAAGCACATGGTCGGCTTCGCGGAGGCGCTCGCGGCGATGGGTCCGGCGAAGGGCCAGGGGGTCCCGGCATGACTGACGTGATCGACACCGAGACCACCGTCTGCGCCACCCGCGACGAGGGCGCCCCGCTCGACTACGACGTGCTCGTCGTGGGCGCCGGCATCGGCGGCATGGAGTCCGCCCTCAAGCTCGGCGACATGGGCTACAAGGTCCTGCTGGTCGAGAAGGAGGCCAGCGTCGGCGGCAAGATGATCCTGCTGTCCAAGGTCTTCCCGACCCTCGACTGCGCGTCCTGCATCTCGACGCCCAAGATGGCGTCAACCATCCACCACGCGAACATCACGCCGTACACCTACAGCCGTGTCGACGAGATCCGGTCCGCCGCCGACGGGACCTTCAGGGCGAAGGTCACGCGCAGGGCGCGGTTCGTGGACATCGACACCTGCACCGGCTGCCAGAAGTGCGAGACGGTGTGCACGGTCGCGGTCCCCGACCAGTTCAACGCGGACCTGGTCGCGCGGCGCGCGGCCCACATCACGTTCCCCCAGGCCGTGCCCAAGAAGGCGGTCATCGACCGCGAGGGTTCGTCGCCCTGCTCCTTCGCGTGTCCCGCCGGCATCCAGGCCCACGGCTACGTCTCCCTGATCCGCAGCGGCCTCGACGAGGAGGCGTACCGCCTGGTCCTCGACGCGACGCCGTTCGTCGGGACGCTCGGGCGCGCCTGTTATGCCCCGTGCGAGGGCGAGTGCACCCGCGGGTCGCTCGAGGGCACCCTCCCGATCCGGCGCCTCAAGCGGTTCGCCTCCGACGCGCACGACGCGAGCGGCGCAGCCACCGGCATCGAGCGCCCCGAGCCCAACGGCAAGCGGGTCGCGATCGTCGGCTCCGGGCCAACCGGGCTCACCGCCGCCTGGCAGCTGGCCCGCCTGGGCTACGGGGTCAAGGTCTTCGAGGCGGCGCCGGTCGCGGGCGGGTTCCTCCGCCTCGGGATCCCGAGCTACCGCCTCCCGGAGTCCGTCGTGGAACGCGACATCGAGAACGTCACCGGGCTCGGTGTCGAGATCGTCGTCGACAGCCCGATCGGCGATCCGGCCGCGCTCAAGGACCAGGGCTTCGACGCCGTGCTGGTCGCGACGGGCACGCACCGCTCGACCGCTCTCGGCGTTCCGGGCGAGGACCGCCTGGGCGTGCTCGGCGGCACGGACTTCCTGCGCAAGGTGAAGCTGGGCCAGCCGGTCGAAGTCGCCGGCAAGCGCGTGATCGTCGTCGGCGGCGGCAACGTCGCGATGGACGCCGCGCGGACTGCGCGCCGCCTCGGCGCTGCGTCGGTGACCATCGCCTACCGGCGGTCGCGCGACGAGATGCCGGCCCACCACGTCGAGGCCGTGGACGCCGAGAAGGAGGGCGTCGGGTTCCGGCTCCTCGTCGCGCCGGCCGAGGTCCTGGGCACCGCCGGCGGCGCCGTCGCGGGCCTGCGCTGCCAGGAGATGCGCCTCGGCGCGCCGGACGCGTCCGGCCGCCGCGCCGCGGAATCGGTGCCCGGCTCATCGGTGACGATCGAGGCCGACGTGATCATCGCCGCCATCGGCATGCGGCCGGACACGGCGCTCTTCGGCGACCGGGTCGCGGTCCTGCCCAACGGGCGCCTCGCGTCCGACACCGCCACCTGCCAGACCGCGGTCCCGCACGTGTTTGCCGCCGGCGACGCGGTCCACGGGCCCACGGACATCACCCGCGCGGTGGGGGAGGGCCGCAAGGCCGCCCACCAGGTGGACGCCTGGCTCAACGGCCGCGCGTTCGACGACTGGGACAGCCGCCTGCCCGTCGTGGACAAGGTCGCCGTCCTCGCCCGCCAGAGAGCCTACAAGACCTCCGCGCCGACCCCGGAAGGCTCCGCGCTGGTCGCCGCCCCGTCCTACTTCGCGGAGGTCGAGGCGCCGCTCACCGAGGCCGAGGCCCGCCGCTCGTCGGGCCGGTGCATCGACTGTGCCGTCTGCTCCGAGTGCAACGCGTGCGTGGAGGCCTGCCCCGTCGACGGGTGCATCGATCTCCGCGCCCGCGACGAGACCGAGGACATCCGCGTCGGCGCGGTCGTCGTGTCGACCGGCTTTCGGCTGTTTGCGGCGGACCTCAAGCCCGAGTACGGCTTCGGGCGGTTCCGCAACGTCATCACCGGCATGCAGATGGACCGCCTGCTCGCCCCGACCCGGCCGTTCAACACGATCCTCCGCCCGGGCGACGGCAAGGTCCCCGAGCGGATCGCCTACATCCTGTGCACCGGGTCGCGCGACGAGACCGTCGGGAACCCGCTCTGCTCGCGGTTCTGCTGCATGTACTCCATCAAGCAGAACCAGCTGCTCATGGGCGCTCTGCCCCTGGCCGACGTGACGGTCCACTACATGGACATCCGGGCCCCTGGCAAACGCTACGACGAGTTCTACGAGCAGGCGAAGGCGATGGGCGCCACCTACGTGAAGGGCCGCGTCGCCAACGTCGAGGAAACCCCGAAGGGCGACCTCGTCCTCACCTACGAGGACATCGAGAACGGCGGCGGGATCACGAAGGCCGAGTACGACCTGGTGGTCCTCGCGGTGGGCGTCCAGCCCAACCACGACGCGGAGCGCCTGTTCACGGTCGGCGAGCTCGCCACCGACGCGTGGCAGTGGGTGGACGAGCCGGAGGAGGACGTGAACCCGGGCCAGACCAGCATCCCGGGCGTGTACGTGGCGGGGGCCGCGTCGGGCGCCAAGGACATCGCGGACTCCATCCTCCACGCCGGCGCCGCCGTGGCGCAGGTTGCGGCCCACCTCGAGCGGACGAAGCCCTTGCCGCAGATCGAGATGGTGCCCGCATGAGCGACGAGACGGTCCTGGTCCCGGCCGGCGACAACGCCGCCGAGGGCGATCCCGGCGGGCGTCGCATCGGCGTCTATGTCTGCCATTGCGGCGGGAACATCTCCGATTACGTCGATGTGGACGCGGTCATCGAGGGCATCCGCGACAGCGGTGACGTCGTCGTCGCCAAGACCGCGATGTTCACCTGCTCGGACGCCACCCAGCAGGAGATCGTGGCCGACATCCAGGCCAACAGCCTCGACGGCCTCGTGGTCGCGTCCTGCTCGCCCAAGCTCCACACGTACACGTTCCGCGGCGTCGCCCAGCGCGCCGGCCTGAACCCGTACGAGTACACCCAGGTCAACATCCGGGAGCAGTGCTCATGGGTGCACACCGACGACCACGAGGGCGCCACGGCGAAGGCCACGGCGCTCGTGAAGGCCGGCATCGGGCGCACCCGGCACACCGTCCCGCTCGAGCCGCTGGTGGTCGACACGATCCCGCACACGCTCGTCATCGGGGCTGGCATCACAGGCCTGCGGACGGCGGTCGGGCTCGCCGACATCGGCCTCAAGGTCACGCTCATCGAGCGCGAGGACCGGCTCGGCGGCTGGGTGCGCGGCTTCGGGCGGATGTTTCCGCACGACCGCAAGGGTTCCGAGCTGATCGACGGCCTCATGGCCCAGGTCCGCAAGCGCCCGACGATCACCGTCCTCACCGGCGCGGAGCTCGTCGGCAAGGCCGGCAGCTTCGGCAACTACCGGGTCACGCTCCGGATCGGCGGCGAGGGCGCCGGGACGATCGAGGTCGCGGTGGGCTCCATCGTGGTCGCGACCGGCTTCGACGAGTACCGCCCCGGCGACGGCGAGCTCGGCCATGGCCTCGAGGGCGTCGTCACGCTCTCCGAGTTCAAGGCGCTCGTGGACGGGTCCACGGGGAAGGCCCTTGCGCACAGGGGTCGACCCGTCCGCAGCGTCGCCTACGTCTACTGCGTCGGCAGCCGCAACACCGCCGGCTGCGACAGCTCCTACTGCTCGCGGTTCTGCTGCGCGGCGACCGTGCAGACGGCCGTCGAGGTCTCGGGCCTGGACCCGTCCATCCGCCAGTTCCACCTGTACCGGGACATGCGGACGTATGGCAAGTTCGAGCCGCTGTACACCGAGGCCCGCGAGCGCGGCTCGGTCTTCCTCAAGTTCGACAACGACGAGCCGCCGACGGTGGCCGCCGGTCCGGACGGGCGCCTCACGGTCACCGTCCGCGACCTGCTCACCGAGCGCGAGGAGCTCGCGATCCCCGCCGACCTCGTGGTCCTCGTCACGGGCATGGTCCCGCGCGAGAACCAGGGCCTCGTGGACGTGCTCAAGCTCCCGGCGGGCAGCGACGGGTTCTTCAACGAGATCCACCCCAAGCTGCGCCCGGTCGAGACCGTGGTGGACGGCGTGCTCATCGCCGGCGCCTGCCAGGGCCCCAAGACCTCGGGCGAGGCGGTCATGTCCGGCCTCGCCGCCGTGACCCAGAGCGCCGCGGTCCTGCTGAAGGGCTTCACGG
Source organism: Chloroflexota bacterium (assembly GCA_031404615.1). Taxonomy (GTDB): domain Bacteria; phylum Chloroflexota; class Limnocylindria; order Limnocylindrales; family CSP1-4; genus CAIXZV01. The sequence goes on along the minus strand of JANNHX010000161.1, from coordinate 15,846 downwards.
AGCTCGACCCGCTCGTCGCGATCGTCGAGCCCGACGCCTGCACCGCCTGCGGCGACTGCCTCACGGCGTGTCCCTACGACGCGATCTCGATGGCCGAGGAGGGTGACCGCCACTTCGCGGTCATCAGCCCCACCGGCTGCAAGGGGTGCGGCGGCTGCGTGCCGGTGTGCCCCGAGAACGCGATCGATCTCCTCGGCTACACCGATGCCGAGATCACGTCGATGATCGACGCCCTCGTGGAGGTGCCCGTCTGATGCCCCTCAGCCACCGGGACGACCGCGAGGTCATCCGCGAGGAGCCCGTCATGCGCCCCCGCATCCTGGCGGCCCTCGCCGAGGGTCCGCTCACCGTCCCCCAGATCGCCGAGGCCGTCGGCGCGCCCACCCACGAGGTCGTCTTCTGGGTCATGGGCATGCGCCGCTACGGGTGGGTCGCCGAGATCAAGGGCTCGGACGCGGACGGCTATTTCCAGTACGAGACCACGGGACGGACCGCCTGATGACCGCGACCACCGTTCCCGCCCCCGCGGCCCCCGCCACGCCCACCGCCACCCGCGTGGACCTGGGCCTGTACCCGGAGCTCCAGCGCTTCGGGGCGACCGACATCAGCGCCTGCTTCTCGTGCGGCACCTGCTCCGCGACGTGCCCGATGGCACAGACCGACGGCACGTTCCCGCGCCGGATCATCCGCTACGCCCAGCTGGGCATGAAGGACGCGCTCCTGGGCTCCAAGGAGCTCTGGTCGTGCTACCAGTGCGGCGAGTGCGCCGAGACCTGCCCCACCCAGGCGGATCCCTCCGAGTTCATGGCGGCGACGCGGCGCTACGCCATCGCCTCCTACGACAAGACCCATCTCGCGAGGACGCTCTACACGCGGCCGATCCTCGCCACGGTCGTCGCCGTCGCGCTGGCCGTCCTGTTCGCGGCGTTCATGCTGTCCGCCCGCGGGCCGATGGACGCGACCACCCTCGCGATCTTCGAGTGGATCCCGGCCGAGCTGGTCCACGACACGGGCATCGTGGTGATGATCGTGGTCGTGCTCGCCGGCCTCGTGGGCATCGGGTCGATGGCCCGTGGCATCGCGCGACGCGAGGGTGAGAGCGTCCGCACCGTGCTCGGGTCCCGCGCCGCGCTCGCACGCACGGGCCGCGCGCTGTGGTCCGCGATCGGGCGCGAGTCCCTCGGCCAGGTCCGCTTCCGCGAGGAGTGCGAGGCCGACGCCGTGGCGATGGCCATCCCGTGGTTCCGCCGCCGCTGGCTGGTCCACGCGCTGGTCGTGTGGGGGTTCCTGGGCCTGCTCGCGGCCACCGGCCTCGACTACGGCCTGGCCCTGCTCGGGATCAAGGAGACCGGGACCCCCGTCCCGATCTGGTACCCGGTCCGCCTGCTGGGCACCATCGCCGGGGCGGCGCTGGTCTACGGCGCAACCGTCCTCATCATCGACCGCTACCGCGCGGCGAGCCGGAGCGTGAAGACCTCGTCCGTGGCGGACTGGCTGCTGCTCGCCCTGCTGTGGGTGACGGCCGTGACCGGGTTCGCCATCGAGCTCGCGCTGTATCTGCCCAGTGCGCCCACCTGGGGCTACTGGCTGTTCCTGGTCCATGTCGCGGTCGCGATGGAGCTCGTCCTCCTCGCGCCGTTCATGAAGCTCGCCCACGCCGTCTACCGGCCCGTCGCACTGTTCTTCATCGCCTTGTCGCGCCAGCCCGTGAAAGGAGCCTGACCATGACCACGCAGTCCCTCCCCGAGGCCGCCCATGAGCACCATGAGCGGCTGCTGGAGCGCGTCAACCGCATCCCCGAGATGGCCGACGCCCTGCTGGGCGCGAAGCCCGACGACGCCCTCGCCAGCATCAGCGCGATGCGCGAGTTCCTGACCGGCACGCTCCTGCCCCACATGGAGGCCGCGGAGCGCGCCCTCTACCCGCAGCTCGAGCGCATGTTCCAGAACCGCCACTCGATGGCGCCCATGCGCCGTGAGCACGACCGCATCCGCGAGCTCGTGGGTGACTTCGCGGCCCTCGTGGACAAGGACGCGGGTACGGTGAGCCTGGGCCGGACCCTCGCGCTGCGGCGCGTGCTGTTCGGGCTGTACGCGCTGCTCAAGGTCCACCTCGCCGAGGAGGAGGCCTACCTGCGAATCGTGCAGCGCGGCGTCCCCGACGACATCGCTGACGCCGTGACCGCCGCGCTCGAGCATCCCATCGCCGGCGGCTAGCGCGCCTCTCCGGGCCCCGAGTCTCGTATCCCCGGCCTTGCGTCGCGCCTCTCCGGGCCCCGAGCCTCGTATGGATCAAATCCGGGGGTCACGAGCGTGGTTCGCGGCCGTTGCGCGCGGTTGAGCGCACGAGCCGTGCGGCAGGGGTCGCGATTCGATCCCCACAGGGATCACGAGCCCGAGGCTGAGCGACGAGCCCGAGGCTGAGCGACGAGCCCGAGGCTGAGCGACGAGCCCGAGGCTGGGCGACGAGCCCGAGGCTGAGCGACGAGCCCGAGGCTGAGCGACGAGCCCGAAGCTGAGCGACGAGCCCGGCGCCACGAAGCGTTCCTGACGGCGATCCGCCGCGCGCTCCGCCCGGCTACGATGCGCCCGTGACCAACGACACCCCCGACCCGCTCGCCGACCTCATCTCGCTCCGGGCGACCAGCCAGGCCCACCACGCGGAGCTGATGCCCCACGTGGACCGCCTGCTCACGCTCGCAGAGATGGTCGGCCGCGTGGAGTGCAAGGCCCTCCACCGGCTCTATAACGAGGAGTACGGGTTCGTGGCGAGCACGCTCGTGCCGCACATGGCCGCCGTCGAGGAGACCCTCTACGGCCGTCTCGAGGCGCTCATGGGCCCGCGCCACACGATGGCGCCCATGCGCGAGGAGCATGAGGTCGTGCGGAGCCTCATCGAGGAGCTGGGCAGGTTCCAGGTCCACGAGGACCGGTGCACCTGGGACGAGCTCGAGGGCCTGGCCCTCCGCCGCGCGCTGTACCGGCTCCACGCGCTGCTCAAGGTGCACCTCGCGGAGGAGGAGCAGTACCTCGCCGTGCTGGACCGCAGCCTCACGGACGCGGACAAGGACGCGCTGGCCCGCGCCCTGGACCATCCGACGGGGGCGTGACGACCCTCGTTCTGCGCACGACGCGCCTCGATCTCCGCCCGCTGCCCGCCGCCGTCGCCGCCCGTCTGCCCGGGGACCGGGAGGGCGCGCGTCAGGCGCTCGGGGTCCGACTCTCGCCCGACTGGCCGCTGCCCGACCTGCTCGACGCGCTCCCGATGCAGTCCGGTGCGCCGCCCGAGGCCGAGCCGTTCGGGATCTGGGTGATGATCGAGCGCGCGACGGCGACCGTCGTCGGCGACATCGGCTTCATGGGCCCGCCCGACGAGGACGGCCTGGTCGAGACCGGCTACAGCGTCATCCCTGGGCAGCGGCGACTCGGGCTCGCGACGGAGGCCCTGGACGCGATCACGCGCTGGGTCCTGGGCCGGCCGGAGGTCGCCGGCGTGGTCGCGCGCTGCGACGTCGCGAACGAGCCGTCGAGGCGGGCCCTGGAGCGCGCGGGCTTCCGGTGCACCGGGACGGACGCCGGTGGGCAGCTCGCCTGGCGGCGAGACCCCGGCGCGAGATCCGGACTGCGAGACCCCCGCTGACCTACGGGTAGGTCGTCACCTCGACCTTGCCCGTGTCGATGACGATCGAGACCCGGAGGCCGCGCGGCGTGGGGCCGCTCGTGTCCGAGTACTCGATCACCCAGTGCTCGATGCCGAAGTCGGTCGCCTTCGTGGTCTTGGGCGCCGTGTTGGCGAACGTCGGGTACTGGACGCGAACGATCGTGGCGGCGGCCGCCTCGGCGGTCTCCTGGGTCACGGGTGTAGGCGGGTGGAGGGCGGCGTCGAGCTCGTCCGCGCTGGAGGCGACCGGCGCGCCGAGGGTGACGACGACCGCGAAGCCCGCGACGAGCAGGGCGGCCCAGGCGATGGCGAGGATCGGAAAGCGGTTCATGGGCGCCCCAGGTAGACCATGTAGTGGAGGGTCTTGAGGGTGATCTTCGCGGCGTCGATGTTGCCGTCCGTGATGTGCTGGTCGATGGCCGCGGCGATGCCGACCTTGGCCGACTGGAACGCGTCGATCGGCGTCATGCCGCTCGTGATGCCCTTCCAGAACAGCAGCTCGAAGCCGGTCCGGCCGCGCGGCGTGTCCGTCGGCAGCATCACCGTGCTGTACGAGATGTGCGTGTCGGCGACGTAGGCGCGGGTGCCGCCCTTGAGGTAGTGCAGCGCGAGGTTGTTGTCGGCGGTCTTGTGGACCGGCTCATGGACCGTGTCGAGGGTCCACGCGCCGTAACACGCGCCGATCTGGACGACGCCGTGGCTGGTCGGGTCCATCTCGACCGTGACGCCGTCCTGCTGCGAGAACGGCGCGACGAGCCACTCGCTCTCGAGCGGCTTGTCCGTGCTGGTCGGGAACCACGCCACGGTGTCGCCGCTCCACGCGTTGGTGAGGACGCCGATGCCGTGGAGCAGCACGTACAGGTAGCGGGCATTCTCTGCGTCCGGGTTGTTGCCGAACTGCTCGGGCGTCGTGGGCGGCGTGTACTGGAGGCGGATCTGGCCCAGGTTCGCGACGGCGTTGAGCACCGTGCCGGCCTGGCCCTTGCGCTGCTGGTTGATCAGCGCGAACCCCCCGCCGTCCGGGGGCTGGTTCTCGCCGAGCTGCACCAGGAGCAGCTCCGCGTCGTCCGAGGACGGGATGCGCGCGACCGGCAGGTCCGGCACGCCCCACTTGTCCGCGTCCATGTCCGTGTAGAAATTGTCGGTGGGCAGCCAGTCCGACGGGAGCTCCCAGCCGGCAAGGTCCTCGGCCTCGTATTCGGCCATCGTGTTCTCGACGTGGAAGTAGGGGACCGCATCGTCGTTGCCCAGGATCAGGAGGTACCTGTAGGGCTTGGACTTGAGCAGACGCTGGACCTCGGTGGCGAGCTCGTCGGGGGTGCTGCGGCGCGTGCCGTCCGCCTCGAGGTCGCGGAAGTCGCCGACCCGGGCAGCGGCCGCGGCGACCGTGGCGTACTGCGAGCCGAGGGTCTGCTTGAGCACCGAGCTGCGGGTGACGACGAGCACCTCGGACGGGCTCTTGTACGGGATCGGGCCTGTCTGGCCACCCGCGCCGAGCACCTCGTCGAAGGTGCCGCCGTCGCCGACGGTGAACGGGACGATCTCGTCGGGGACGCTGTTGTAGTCGACCTCGATGTAGTAGTCGCCGACCGGGAAGCCGGACGAGACGTAGAACGGGAACACGAAGCCGATGCTGTTGCCGCCCTGGTCATCGGCGGCCTGGGCCACGACGTGGGCGGTCTCGTAGATGAACTTGTCGCCCTGGAAGAGCCGGAGCCGGAGCTCCGTGCCGGCCGGGACGAAGTTCCAGCCGAGCAGCCCAAGGATCAGCGTTGTGCCGACCGGGAACGTGGTGGCCTGGCCGATCGGGTTGCCCTTGGTGTCGATGTCCGTGGCGAGCTGGAGGTGGAACAGGATCGAGTTGCCGACCGACGGCGGCAGGGCCGGCGCGGCCTGGGCGGCGGGCCGCATGCCCAACGGGTCGCCGGCGAACAGGATGACCGCGAGCGCGACGGCGAGGAGGCGGCGGGGGAGGGGACGGCTCGTGGTCATGTGGTGGCCTCGGGCTGGACGTCGGTGAGGCTGCGGATCTCGGCGCGGAGCGCATCGCCCCGCTCGGCCGGCGGCAGCCGACGGTGCCTGCGTGCCAGGCGGTACTTGTGGAAGGCGAGCTCGCCCTCTGTCGCGTAGCGTCGGCGGAGGCGGCGGACCGGGGCCAGGCCCTCGCTGCGGAGGAGGGCCCGCTGGCGACCGAGGCGGCCGCCGAAGGAGAGGATCGTGTCGAAGTCGGCCTGCGGAACGACACCGGCGGCGACCTCGTCCGCGAGCTCGGTGCGCAGGATCCGGGCCTCACGGCGCCACGAGAGCGCGACGATGACGGCAAGCGTCAGGATGCCGAGCCAGTTGATCACCTGGGCGACGAGGCGCGCGACCGCGCCGATCGCGGCGTCGGGCTGGTCGAGGAGCCGCGACAGGATCACCGGGAACGTGTCGTGGAATGCGTTGAGCCAGGTCGCGGTGCCGAGGCCAAGGATGATGGCGACCCAGCGCTGGGCGCGTGGCAGGCGCTGCGACCAGCCCAGGACGGCCCCGAAGACCGCCATATAGAAGGCGTGGTTGAGGCCCGCGATCACGAGCTGGCCCATCGGGACGCCGCTCTGCGTCTCCGTGGCGCCCGCGGTGACGTCCGTCGCGAGCCCGACGACGTAGAGGAAGGTCTCGGCCGCGCCGAAGCCCGCGCCCAACGCCGCGCCGTAGATGACGCCGTCGAGGACATCGTCGAACTCGTCACGGACCGAGTGGACGACGCCGATCAGGAGGATGCCGAGGACGAGGCACTCGACGATGCCGACGAGCGCGTCGGGCGACGGGCCGGGGGCGAAGCCGGGCGGCAGGAGGGCCGGGCGGCCGGCCGCCATCAGGATGGCCAGCGACAGGACGGGCGCCACGATGGCGCCGGCCCCGATGCAGGCGAGGAGGATCGTCCACGGCTCCTTCTCGTACCGGTCGATCGCGTTGAGGATCGCCAGGTAGATCAGCGATGGGACGACGGCGAGGGCGACGGCGACGAGGATCGTGCTGACGTCGGGCATGCGCTCCGGATCTCGTAGTGGGGATGATGCGCGGATCGCGGGAGCGTACCCGGTGCCGGGCGGGCTGATACGCCCATTTCGCAGCCTTCATGCGCGAACGCCGTGGTTGGGGCGCTATGGTCGATCGACTGCGAAACGGTGCACCCAGGGAGCCATCCATGGCCCGCTACCGCGTGCTCGCCTTGCGCGAGGGCCTCGCGGCCACGGACGACTACCTCGCGGCCTTCGACTGGACCGAGTGGGCCGAGCGCGGGGGGACCGCGGGGGCGGTGGCCGACGCCGTCGAGGCCGAGCTCGCGGCCGCGATGGGACGCAAGCCGGACGGCCACCCGCTGCGGGGCCCCGGCGAGCCCGCCTGAGTTCGTCAGGCGGCAGCGGAGCCCCGAGCGCGGCCGCGGCTGAGGTCAGCTATGAAGGAGCGGGCCAGGCGCAGGGCTATCAGCGGAGGAGCGTCAGGACCAGCACCAGCGGCGTCGTGGCGCGGATCGCGTGGCGCATCCCCGGCGGCATCGCGACCCAGGCGCCAGGACCCACCTCGCGGGCCTCGCCATCGAGCACCACGGCCGCCGTGCCCTCGAGGATCTCGATGATCGCGGCCTTTGCCGACGTGTGCTCGCTCAGCTCCTGGCCGGCATCGAACGCGAACGCGACGAGGCTCACCCGCTCGTCCTCGTGGATCGTCCTGCTCAGGATCCCCCCGACAGGAACGGCGACCTCCGCCCGCAGGTCCGCAATGAAGCCGTAATCAGCCACGGGTCTCTCCTTCGTCCATTCCGAGTGAGGTTGCCCGTCAGGCGCCGGCGGGCCGCTCCGTCAGCACGACGAGCGCGATGGCCCGCTTCGTGAGCCGCTGGTAGCCGTCGTACCGCCCGTGGTTCATCCGGTTCACGAGCGCCCAGAGCCGCGGGTAGTCGGGGTCGCCCGCCTCGACGATCCGGGCGCGGCCGGGACTGCGTCGACGCCCAACCTGGAGCCCGATTCCGGGGTGGGCGCGCACGTTGTGCAGCCACGCCGGCGGCTCGTCCTGGCCCCCGTTGGAGGCGACGACAACATAGCCTTCGCCATCGCGGCCGTAGGCGAGCACCGCTGTCCGCGTCTGCCCCGAGCGGCGACCGGTCGTGCGGAGGATCAGCGATGGGACGCCGATCAGCCGATGGCCGAGGCGCCCGTCGGTGTGCGTGTACACGGCCTGGTGCAGGCGCAGGAACGTGGTCGTGATGGACGCGGCAAGCGGCATGGGGCCGAGGGTACCCCGCCCGGATGGTTGACACACCGCAGGGTCAGGAACGCATCCGGCAATTGCCGGGCCATGCGCAGGCGCGGGCCGGTCGGCCCGCATGACGGCACGCTCCAGCCCGATCCCCAGAGCCGATCGGCCACGTCGCGCCCAGTCCGAGCGTTGATGGCCGAACTCGATCCGAGTGCCGCAGAATCGGGCGCATGACACCCGCCCCGCCGCCCCTGCTCTCGCTGGCCATCGACCCGCGCGCCCGGCTCCTGCTCTTCGACATCGCGGACGATCCCGCCTACGCGGCGATGGAGATCCAGGTGTTCGACGACGACGTGCACGGGCGCGGCGTCCTCGTCCTTCTCGCCAGGCACGACGGCAAGGTCGACGTCTACCGCCAGCACGCTCTGCGCGTGGACCCGGGCTCGTTCTCGATCGGACGCGGGCTCGGCGAGTGGCGAGAGGCCGCCATCGATCCGGCGCGGTTCGAGGTGTTCGATGACGGTGTCGTCGTCGACGTCGCCCTTGAGGATGCCGCCGGACGCCCGATCGAGGTCCGGATCGACGATCGGGACGGCGCGACGCGCACGCACTCCACGCTCCTCGCGCCGGTGAGCTCCGGTGTCGAGTCGCCCCAGCACCTCCTGGTCGTGCTGCTCAGGGAGTTCGATCTCGTGAGGACGTCGGGGATGGCACCCCGGCTCTCGATCGGCGGTGTGTCGCGGACGATGACTGCGTTGCCCGGCCCCGGGTGGATCCACCACCGGCGCTTCATCCGCTACTCCGAGGCGCCCGTGATCGCGACGATGAGTCCGGCCATTGACGGCCCCGTCGAGGTGGACAGCCTCGGTCCGGTGGAGCGGCTCGTGGCGACCAGCGATGCCGCGTCCGCCGCCGTGCGCTTCGACCCGCCGCTGCCCGACCTGCGCACCCTGGTGGACGGCGTGACGACGCAAGGGGCCTGGGACCTCACCGTTGGGGACGAGGCAGGGCTCTTCGGCGGCACGTGGACGACGCTCCGAGCCGGCGACACCGTCCGGGTCACGATGGCGGTGACACGGCCCTGGCGGCCACGCGGCTTGCCGCTGTCGCTGCGCATGGTCACGACGGTCGCCAAGGTCTTCCGAGCGTGGCCCATGACGTACGCCTGGACGGCCGTTGTCGACCTCGCAGCCACGCCACCGACGGCGACGACCGCCTGGTCGCGCGCGTCCGCGCCTGACCAGGAGAACGCGTACGGGGTCCGGGCCGGCCAAGGTCGCCTCCTCGCCGCGGGCGGGGTTGTGGTCGCGCTGGCCGGGCTCGCGCTCCTCGTGGCGATCGCCCGTTGCGTTGGGAAGGCTCGGCGACGACGCTGAGCTGCGTCGGAGTCCTCGTCCACGAATCACCGGATCGTGACGAGCCGGTCGGCATGCGGGCCGGTCGGCCCGTGGACGGTGTGTCGGGCCCGATCAGTGGTGGTGCGGCGACAGCCCGTGGAGCCGCGAGATGAGCGTCTCGAGCATGGGCACGGCCATCTCGGGATGCTCGTGCAGCAGGGACCGGAACTCCCACGCGGGCAGGAGGACGCAGGTGAGGTCGTCGATCGCGGTCACGGTGGCGGTCCTCGGATGCTCCTGGAGGATCCCCAGCTCGCCGAAGAACTCACCCTGGGCGAGCGGCCTCAACTCGACGCCGCCCTGCTCCACGCGCGCCCGCCCCGAGGCGATGAGGAACAGGTTGAGGGCACTGTCGCCCTCGCGGATCACCACCTCGCCGGGCGCATAGGTCCGCTGGCGGGCCGACCACAGCACCGTCTCGCGGTCCTTGGGCTTGAGCGCCGCCAGGACGGGGATGTTGGACGTGTCGATCGAGCTCATGGCAGCCTCCGGGGGGCGGACGCGCGAAGCGGCCGGCGCGGCGGTCGCGGCAGGCGGGTGCCTGCGCCCCGCGATCCTACGACCTCGCGGCCACTCTGCGCTCGGCGGACATCGAGGGTCTCCGCGCGGGCGAGGACGAGCCCGTCAGGCCTCGCGGCCGGCCAGGCGGCCCTGCGCCGCCGCCACCAGCTGGGCGAGGTGCGATGCCTCGTGGCGGGCGAAGTACGCGGCCTGGCTGAGCACGGTGACCCGGCCCCATTCGGGGTGGTTGCCGCCCCGGCCCCAGTCGGACTCCGCGAGCCCGGCGAGGCGCGTGACCGTCGCGTGGCGCAGCTCGGAGACCTGGGCCGCGACCGCGGATGCCGTCTCGCCCGTGACCGCGGAGCCCTCATCATTCGCCGGCGTGTCCGCCCAGGACGCCGCCGCCGCGAGGTCCGGCTCGTCCTCGGTCAGTTGGCGGTCGATGCGGGCCGCGAGGAGCTCCTCGGAGTAGAGGAGGTGCTCGAGGGTCTGGACCGCGGACCACTCGCCGGGGGCCGGCGGCCGCGCGAGATCCACGTCCGCCCGGTCGTGGATCGCGAGGGCCAGGTGGCGGGGGCCCGCCGCGAGGGCTGCGAGGATCGCGCCGCGGTCGGCGGGGCCCAGGTACCAGGTCGGCAGCTCCTCGTGGAAGGACAGGGCCGGCGCCTCGCAACGTGGGCACGCGCCCGGGACGTCGTCGCCCAGGAACAGCTCGCCGCAGACCCGGCAGATGCGGACGCGCGGCGCCTCCGCGAGCGAGATCGTCCGTCCGGCACGGACCGCCTGGGGCAGGGGACGGAGGAGTGGCCCGACGCCCGCGGGGAGGGACGTCTCGTGGTCGGCCAGCAGCACCTCGAGGGCGTCCGCCGCCGCGGCGGGGCCGGCGGGCCCCTCGGTCTCGGCATAGCGGAGCAGCTCGCCCTGCATCGCGGCGCGGAGCAGCTTGGCGGCGTTGTAGGCGCCCTCGCGCTCCAGACCCCGGGCCACCGCCGCGTAGCGACCGATGCGCTCAAGCCGTGCGTCCATGCGGGTGCCTCCGGGCGACCGTCGCCCGGCATGCTCGACCGGGTCCCGCCGATCATGACCCGTGGCCCCTGAATGCGACAAGGTCCGGGCGTCGTGATCGGGACCATTGGCGGTACGCAGCGGGCACGAGGGCCCGTGTTCGGTCGCCGGATCCGGGCGATCGTGACCACTGCCCGCTTGGGATCGCCCCCCGCCAGCCTCCGGAGCCATGTCGCCCTTCAGCCTCGTCCGCGACCGCGTGGCAAACCTCGTCACCCCGACCGGCCCCCACGACACGCCCGGCGCTTCGATCGTCCGTCCGATGGTCTTCGGTGCGTCCGACGGCCTCGTGAGCAACCTCGCGCTCGTCATGGGCGTGGGCGCGGCGGCCGCCAACAACCCGAGCGTGATCGTCATCGCCGGCATCGCGGGCCTGCTGGCCGGGGCCTTCTCGATGGCCGTCGGCGAGTACATCAGCGTCCGGAGCCAGCGCGAGATCCTCGACTACCAGATCGAGCTCCAGAAGGCGCAGCTGAAGAACGAACCGGAGTCCGAGGCCGCGATCCTGCGCGCGATCTACGTGACCAAGGGCCTGTCGGAGGCCGAGGCGGACCTCATCGTCAGCCGCGTCATGTCCGACCACGGGCTCGCGCTCGACACCTTCGTGCGCGAGGAGATCGGCCTCTCCGAGGAGACCATGGGGTCGCCGCTCGCCGCCGGCGGATCGAGCTTCCTCGCGTTCTCCCTCGGCGCGATCGTCCCCGTGGTCCCATACCTGCTCCTCAGCGGCATGACGGCCTTCTGGATCTCGCTCGTCGCGTCGCTCATCGCGCTGTTCGGGGTGGGGGCTGCCGTCAGCCTCCTGACCCATCGGCCGCCGCTGCTCGTCGGGGCGCGCCAGGCGGGCCTCGGCCTCGCCGCCGCCGTGGTGACGTACGCGATCGGCACGCTGCTGGGGGCGTCGGGCCTCTGACGATCGGCCTCGAGCGGGGCGGCCGCCGCCCGCCGGGACGCATCGAACTCGTCGCGCCGGGGACCATTCAGCCCGTCGATCCACGGAGCGCCACTCGGCGGTCCTGCCGGGCAGGATCGGGAACGCGACAGCCGCCATCGGCATCAGGAGCTTCCAGGGACGCGCTTGCGCCCCGCGACGGCGGGTCGGACTCGCCATTGGCCCTCAGCGACGGAATGGCGACCGTGTGGGGACGCCGCGCAGGCAGAAGCCGCGGGCTCCCATGGCTCGCTCGTCGAGGTCGGCGGTGTGTGCGCTCGGATGCCGACTGGGTAGACGCTGCACTCGTTACACAGGCCGAGAGGCGCGCCAATGGGCCGCAGCTGCGTGCCGGACGCCGGCCGAGACCCTGGCCGGTGAGCCATTGCGCGACCCTTGGCAAGTGCCGCATGGGGCTTGACAGGATTCCTTGTCAAGCCCCCCGGGCGGGGGTACCCTCGGCCGCAGCGAGGCCTGTCAAGACTTGACAGGTCCGTAGTCATTTCCGCCGGAATCGCCAGTGGGAACGGGGGAGGACGCGGTTGGCCGTCGGCGTCGTCGCCGAGATCAAGGGCCGCCTGCCCGTCGCCGATGTGGTGGGGGAGACGGTCCAGCTGAAGAAGGCGGGCACGACCCTCAAGGGCCTGTGCCCGTTCCACGGCGAGAAGACCCCCTCCTTCGTCGTGACGCCCGGGCGCGACACCTGGCACTGCTTCGGGTGCGGCAAGCACGGCGACATCTTCACGTTCGTGATGGAGCGTGACACCGTCAGCTTTCCCGAGGCGCTCAAGGTCCTCGCGGCCCGCGCCGGCGTGGAGCTCGACGAGCGGACCAAGCAGGAGGACGCCCGCAACGCGCGCCTGCGCACGGTCCTCGAAAGCGCCATCGCCTTCTACCACGCGGTCCTCACGAAGTCGCCAACGGGTGCGCCCGCCCTGGAGTACCTGCGCGGTCGCGGCTTCACGGATGCGACCATCGAGAAGCACCAGCTGGGCTGGGCGCCGGCCGGCTGGGACCAGCTCGTCCGCCAGCTCGCCAGCAAGCGCCAGGTGACGGCGCAGGAGCTGCTCGACGTCGGCCTCGCGAGCCCGCGCCAGCGCGGCGGCGGCGTGTATGACCGCTTCCGCGAGCGCGTGATCTTCCCGATCCGGGACGCGAACGGCCACCCGGTCGGGCTCGGCGGGCGGATCACCCCGGCGCCCTCCGAGGGCGGAGGCCGCGTCCCGGTAGGCCATCCGCCCGAGGATGGTGTCGACCGCGGCCCCAAGTACCTCAACTCGCCCGCGACGTCGCTGTTCGACAAGAGCCGCACCCTGTACCTCATCGACCGCGCGAAGACGGCGATCCGCAAGACCGGGCAGGCCGTGATCGTCGAGGGCTACACGGACGCGCTGATGGCCCACCAGGCGGGCTTCGAGAACGTCGTCGCGAGCCTGGGCACCGCGCTGACGCCCCAGCAGGTCGGGCTGATCACCCGCTACGCGAAGCGCATCGCCCTCGCCTACGACGTCGATGCGGCAGGCGAGAAGGCGGGCACGTTCGGGGCGACCGCCTTGGAGGAGGTCATCCGCCAGCTGGCCGCGGACGAGTCGGGCGTGGAGCTGGATGACGTCCGCGTGGTGCGTCTCCCCGAGGGCCGTGACCCCGACGAGGTCATGCGCGACAACTCCGACGAGTGGCGCGAGATCGTGCGGGTGGCGCGCCCCATCGTGGACCACCTCATCGACGTCCACGCGCGCGCCCACGACCTGCGCACGCCCGGCGGCCAGGCGCGCTTCGTGGACGCGGTGCTGCCGATCATCCGCCACCTGCCGAACCCGGTCCTGCGCGACGCCTACCTGGGGCGCGTGCGCCAGGTGAGCGGGGTGGAGGAGCGGACCCTCCTCGAGGCGATGCGCACACGCAGGGACCGCGAGCATGATGGGCGCGCCGGCAACGACCGCTTCACCGCCTCGGCCGTCACGCGGGCGCCCGACGCCCTGCCTGTGACCGAGATCCTGCGCGGTGTCACGCGCACGGAGCAGGAGCTGCTGCGCCTGGCGCTGCTGGTCCCCGAGGCCCACGACGAGCTGCTCGACGGCCTGGGCCCCGACCGCATGGCGAGCCAGGTGGCGCGCGAGCTGTTCCGCGCGGTCGTGCTCGCTCGGACGCGCGACGACCACGGCATGCGCCCGCCCTTCGTCCTGGCCACGATCCTCGACTCGCTCGACGAGGAGACCCGCGCCCTGGGCCAGGCCCTGATCTCGCGTCCGGGCCCCAACCCGCGCGACCTCACCGACCGCTCGCTCGCGTACGAGATCGAGCGCCTGATGCTTGAGCTCGACGACGCCGAGTGGCAGGAGCGGAGCGGCTTCAACCGCGATGCGATGGCCGAGGCGGAGCGCGAGGGCGACACTGGCATCTACGAGCGCCTGATGCTCGAGCGCCGCAACCTCAACGAACAGCGCCGGTCCCTTGACAAGCGCCGGGACCAGACCAGCCTCCTCCACCGTCATCCGGTCCCGACCGCATGACCCGTCAACCGTCCATCTGCTCACCGATGCGACCCGCACCGCGAACCCTTCCTCGGAGGACCCGCTGACATGGCCGATCCCCTGGACAAGCAGCTCGTCGAGGCCGTGCTTGCGCGTCCCCGGCGCTCAAAGCTCGAGCTCGAGGAGGCGAAGCTCGCCAGCGCCAGGCCTCGCAAGGGCGCCGCGGCGCCCGCCGGCGAGGAGCTCCCCGCCGACCCGGACGATGACGACGACGAGGACTTCGAGCTGGGGCCCGAGGACGCGGAGCCGGGTCCCGCGGAGCTCTCGATCGAGGTCGTGACCGAGGAGGCCGTCGAGGGCCTCATCGCGCCGCCGGTTGAGGACGCACCGGTCAAGCTCTCTGCCGCCTCGGTTGAGGAGCCTTCGACCGAGGAGCTCGAAGCGCTCTCCGCGGACATGATCGGGATCGACGACCCGGTCCGGATGTACCTCAAGGAGATCGGCAAGGTCGCGCTCCTCACCGCCGAGGAGGAGGTCGTCCTCGCCAAGGCGATCGAGCTCGGCGAGCAGATCATCGAGGAGCCGTGGAAGGCGATCGTCTCGCTCCACGAGTGGACCCTCCACGACACGGAGCGCAAGACCCGGACCGCGAAGCGCCAGCACCAGCTGCCGTTCGGCCCCGAGACCCACGCGATGGTCGCGGCGGCGCTGGCGTCCGAGGGGGCGGCGGACCTGCTCACGCCCCACCCGGACTTCCACCTCATCAAGTCCGGCAAGGAGGCCCAGTCCGAGGGCACGACGACCCTCCTCAAGGAGGCGAAGGGGCTGCTCGCGGCCTACGGCGAGGCGCCGTCCGCCGACGCGTTCCAGGCCCTGCTTGACTGGTCGTATCTCGCGGTCCACAACGGGGACCTGGACTCGCGCGACAACACGGGTCTGCGCGCGATCTACGACTGGACCCGGGACGACATCGCGTTCCCGGCGCTTCAGCGCTGGATCGAGGCTGCCAATGACTCGGACCTGTTGCGCCGGATGGGCTTCGACCCCGAGGTCCCGCCGCAGACCAAGATGCGTGACCGCAAGGGCGACGTCGTCAAGATCGGGCGTGACGCGCGCGAGCAGCTCACGTCGGCCAACCTGCGCCTGGTCGTGTCGATCGCGAAGAAGTACATCGGCCGTGGCATGTCGTTCCTGGACCTGATCCAGGAGGGGAACATCGGCCTCATCCGCGCGGTCGAGAAGTTCGACTTCGAGAAGGGTTTCAAGTTCTCCACCTACGCGACGTGGTGGATCCGCCAGGCGATCACGCGAGCGATCGCGGACCAGGCGCGCACGATCCGCATCCCGGTCCACATGGTCGAGACGATCAACCGGTTGATCCGCGTGTCGAGTGGCCTGCTCCAGGAGCTTGGCCGCGAGCCGACGGTCGAGGAGATCGCCGAGGCGATGTCCAAGGGCCAGGAGGTCGTGGTCACCCCGGAGAAGGTCCGCGAGATCATCAAGGTGAGCCAGGAGCCCGTGTCCCTCGAGACGCCGATCGGCGAGGAGGAGGACAGCCACCTGGGCGACTTCATCG
>JANNHX010000160.1:0-3782 GCA_031404615.1 Chloroflexota bacterium | reverse complement strand
CCCGCGAGCAGCACCGTGAGCACGATCTGGATGGGGACCCGCACGGGCAGGAGCTGGATCAGGGCTCCGACGCCCACGGCCGCGCCGCAGATCAGCAGTTGTGGCGCCGTGAGCCCGAACGCCAGCGGCTCCTCGCGGACCGCGTTCTCGGGCACGTCGACGAGGTTCGGCATCGCTACACGTACCGCAGCGCCGCGACAAGCCGACCCGCCCCCTGGACGTCGAGGATCTGCGGCCCCGCGAGCGCGATGGGGATCAGCACAAGTGGCAGGCCGAGCATCATCGCGGCTGCGCCCGCCGCCAGCCCCAGCAGGACGTTCATGTCCTGGGCAGTCGCGGGTGCGCCGGCGGCTCCGAGGTACGGCGCCGCGGTGAGGCTAAACAGGACGAACGTGATCGCCCACGCGAAGCGCATCGCGAGGACCACCACCAGCACCTTGAACCACAGCCTCGTCACGCGCTCGGTGGCCGGGATCGCGTAGGCGGCGAGACACAGCGGCCCGGCGAGCACCAGGAGCCGCTCGACCCCGCCCAGGAGCCAGTTGAGCATCGCGAGGCAGGTCGTGAGGATCCCGGCGAGGAGCCCCGACGAGAGCCACGCCCCGCTGTTCCAGTTGTCAGGCCCCTGGGCGACCTGCGGATCGAAGCCACCCTGTGCGAGGACGGCGAACACGCCCCCGGTCGACGGCCAGCCCTCCGGACCCCCGACGGCCGACTCGGGCAGCGCCACGCCGACCATCGCCGCATCGAGGGCCGCCACGAACTGCGTGATCACCGAGACGAGGAAGATCCCGAGGATCGCGAGCGTCGCGCCCACCACGAAGCGCGGTGCGACCGAGCGGGCCGCGTACGCCGTCTCGCCGCTCGTCCGGCTGACCATGATCAGGTAGCCCAGGATCAGGCCACCGAAGGTCAATAGCGGGATCGTGATCAGCACCATCGGTCCGTAGAGGGTTCGGGTGACCGTGTCGTTCAAAGGGTCGATCGGCGTGAGGAGCTGGCCCCGGAGGTTGTCAAGGGCGGCGCGGTTGGCGTCGCGGACACGGTCCGAGTACCAGACCGTGAGGTCACGGACGGGGTCGCCCAGGATCGGGATGTCGCCGATCGGGGGCTCAGCGGCGGTGGGCTCCACGGGCGCCGCCAGGGGCGCGGTGGGCGCCGGCAACGCCTGCTGGAGCAGCGCGAGCCCCAGCCCCAGGACCGCGAGAAGGGCGAGGGCGAGGCCCACACGCGGCACCTGCCAGGTCGCGTCGGGACCCGTCTGCGAGGTCTGGAGGGTAGGGTGAGCCAAGCCCCGGATCGTGAGCATGGTGTCAGGAGCCTCAGAAGGGCGTGTTGATGAGCCCGTAGGCGACCGCGATCGCCGTGATCGTGGACACGATGACGGACGCCAGGATCATCCAGACGAGGCCGTGGATCCCGTTCTGGATCCGCCGCGAGGCGCGATGCTCGGCGTCCTGGTTCGCGCCCGCGAGCGTCTTCTCGATCCCGCCCCAGACGATCACCGCACCGCAGATCGCGATCCCGAGACCGATCGCGATCGCGACCAGGGTCCCGATCATCTTCGTCACCGGCGCGAGCGCCTCCTTGGCGCCCTTGGGGACGCTGTCCGCGCCGAGGACCGTCGACCCGGCCGCGAGCCACAGGAGCACGACGACGAGGGGTACCGCGACCCACAGTCGGGCGAGCATGGCGTGGCGCGGGAACCGCCGCATCGTCGCCGTCCCTACCCTGCCGCCGCCGCGTCCAAGGCAGCCGATCGGGTCGCGAAGTCCCGGACGAAAGCGCCGATCTCGGCCTCGTCGGCGATGCTGAGGTCGAGGCCCGCCGCGCGGAACCAGCTCACGGTCCGATCGAGCGTGCGCAGCCGGTCGAACTCGCGGGGAGCCACGAGCGTCGCGGCGAACCGGCCCGAGGACACGATCGTGAGCGTCCGTCCGGCCTCGATCTCGTCGAGGATTCCCGCGAACGTGGTGCGGGCGTCCGTGATCCCCATGGTCCGCAAGGGGGCCAGGATGTCGCGCGGCTGGTCAGCGAGCCGGCGCACCGCGGCACCCGACGGCCGGGTCTCGCGCCGCACGATCCGGGCCAGCTCAGGCGTGTCGCGGGCGAGCTCCGGGTAGATCTCGAGGCCGTGGAACGCCGAGAGTGCACGCTCGATCTGTTGCCAGCGCTGCGCCTCGGCGAAGGCGAGCATGACCGCGCTCGGCTGGCCGTCGCGCAGGACGACGAGCGCCTCCCCCTCTTCGACCCGGGCCACGACCGCGCGCATGTTGCCGCGGACCTCGCGCATCCCGAGCGCCCCGATCATTCCGCCAGCCGTCATTCCAGCTCCTCTTCGTCGTCGTGCGCCATCTCCAGATCCGGGGGCACGGGCGCGATAACCGCGGCTCCGTCGCCGTACCAGGTGAGCACGATCGGCCGGCGTCGCGTCACGACCAGGGCCCGCCGCAGGTTGCGGCGGAACGTCGTGACCGACACCCGCCGGCCCGTGTCGCCGTCGGTGAGCGGTCGCATGATCGCGACCGGACGCCCGTGCCGGGCGATCACGATCGTCTCGCCGCGCGCCACGCGCAGGAGTGACTCGTTCACCTGCCGGCGGAGGGTTCGGACACCGATGACGTTCTGCATGGCGGCATGCTGGGCCGTCTGTGGTCGCTAGTCAAGCCGGATTGTGTACGGTCCATCCGACTGGCTCTTCCGGCGTTTTGATGTCAAGGGACTCGGTTCTGAATGTCTGACAGCGGCCATGGGAATCTGGACGCAGGCGGACACGAAGCTCGACATTGGCGGCGATGAGAAGTGATCGTCGGCGGCCACGAGATCTGGACAGCCCGCCCCGACGCTCTCCCTCAGTCGGCTCCATCTGATCATGCCCGCATGCTGGCCTCCGGCCGGTTCTCGACATCTGGCCAACGCGCCGACCCGCTCCGTTTCCACTGCGGCGCGTACTGGTCCACAACCACCCGTAGGGCGACCCGACACCCCCAACGAAATCGGTGGGAAAACCCGGGAGTACGAAAGTCCGGGGTGGTCCCATCAGCGAACCTCCGATGTTGAGTGACAGCGGGGCAGCCCCGGCGGCACACTATCGAGCGTGGTCAGGATCGGGCCGGAAAACGCCATCACTCGCGTCGCATCGGCGCTGAAGGAATGCCTATCGGAGACGTCCGTCCTCCGACAGATCGATGACTTTTTCCACGACCTCGGTTTCGAGTTCGATCCCGAGGCTGAAGAACTGGACATCGCGCGCGGCACGGGCCAGCGCCGGTCGCGCGCCGAGGGCTACCTCTCGACGCTCGACCTGGACGCGCCGGCCGATCGCGATCGACTTCTGGATGCGGTCGGGGCGAAGTTGACCGAATGGGGCGAGGGGCGAGGCCCGTCAGAGGACAGACTGACGAGGCTGCATCGGACGCTCAAAGCGGTCGGCTACGAATGGAACGGCACCGATGTCGTCCCACGCGCCACGGCGGGACGTGACGCCGTGCCT
The DNA here is from genome assembly GCA_031404615.1 of Chloroflexota bacterium. Lineage (GTDB taxonomy): Bacteria > Chloroflexota > Limnocylindria > Limnocylindrales > CSP1-4 > CAIXZV01. Next base: position 289 of record JANNHX010000160.1, on the reverse strand, counting down.
GCGCGACAACCGACCAGGCCGACGGAACGACCCCGGCCGCGACCTGTCACGACCGCCCCTGACGACGAGTTCTTCATCAGTCACTCCGAGGGTGACACCGATGCCGCCGAGGCCCTGGCCGATGCGCTGAACACGCCGTCCCTCTTCATCAGTTACGCCCACGAAGACGGCGATCTCGCGCACGGGTTGGCGGCCGCGCTGCGCGCCCGAGGTTGCCGTGTGTGGATCGACGTGGACCAGATGCGCATCGGCGACGACATCGTCGCGCGAATCGCCGAGGCGATCGACT
>JANNHX010000159.1:0-1854 GCA_031404615.1 Chloroflexota bacterium | reverse complement strand
CACGACAAGGGGATCGAGCCCGATGTGCTCGTCGAGGAGCAGCCAGCGAAGCCCGGCGACGACCCGGCTCTCGACGCGGGACTCAAGGTGCTGGCCGGTGAAGGCTGAGAATTCTCCACGAACTGGGTGCTTGCACGCTTCCGCTCGATCGGGTACGTTCCCCGCGAACGAAAGGAGGTGATGTGCAGTGAACGACGGTAGTAGTTACTGCACCACCTCGGCGGAGGTCGGCCTCTAGAGTCGATCCCGGCCGGGTGGTCGGTAGCATCTGAACGCCGGTCCAGCGATGGGCCGGCGTTCGTGCGTCCGGAACCCGGCCAGTCGTGCGCGAAAGCGTCGCGTGCGACACTGGCCTCCCACCAGCGAGAGGAGCCACCCCATGGGCGAGACCATCGCCCAGAACCGACGAGCCCGCCACGAGTACAGCGTCGAGGACACCTTCGAGGCCGGCCTCGTGCTGCGCGGCACCGAGATCAAGAGCGTCCGGGCCCATCGGGTGAGCCTGGCCGATGCCTACGCACGCATCGAGAGGGACGAGGCCTGGATCGTCGGGCTGCACATCGCCCCGTGGGAGAGCGCGGACGTGCGCTTCAACCACGAGCCCAAGCGCGCCCGCAAGCTCCTCCTCCACCGCTCGGAGATCGACGAGCTCCTGGGCAAGACCAAGGCGAAGGGCCTGACGCTCGTGCCGCTCTCGATCTACATCAACGACCGCGGCAAGGCGAAGCTCCAGGTGGGCCTGGCACGCGGCAAGCAGACGTGGGACCGGCGGCGCGAGATCGCGGACCGGGACGCGAAGCGCGACATGGCGCGCCAGGTCGCGGACGCCCGGCGCCGGTAGCGATCGTCCGGACCTGTTCTTCGGGCGCGCTGGCGCCCCCCGTCGTCCATCGGGCGCGCCGGGCGCCCCATCGCAGGAGGGATCTGATGCGGCTCGCGCGGATGCTCCAGGCGGTCGATGCCCACGCGGCCGGCGAGCCCGGGCGCGTCATCGTGGGCGGGGTGCTGGACGTGCCGGGCGCCACGATGCTCGAGAAGGCTCGCCACCTCGAGGAGCACGGCGACGGGCTCCGGCGGCTGATGCTCCGCGAGCCGCGCGGCTACCCGGCCCTGTGCGCGAACGTGATCCTGCCGCCGACCCACCCCGACGCCGACGCCGGCTACGTGATCATGGAGCACGTCGAGTACCCGGGGATGTCGGGCACGAACACGATCTGCGTCGCGACCACGCTGCTCGAGACCGGCATGCTGCCGATGACCGAGCCCGTGACGGAGATCACGCTCGAGGCCCCGGCCGGCCTGATCAGGATCCGCGCGACGTGTGCCGACGGGAAGGTGACGGGGGTCACGTTCCGCAACGTGCCGGCGTTCGCGACCCACCTGGACACGCCGGTGGAGGTCCCACGGCTGGGCACCGTGATCGTGGACGTGGCGTACGGCGGCATGTTCTACGTCATCGCGGACGCGGTGCAGCTCGGGTTCGCGCTCACCCCCGACGAAGGCCGCGACATCACCCGCGTCACCGAGATGATCAAGGCCGCCGCCGCCGAGCAGCTTCCGGTCGTCCACCCGGAGCAGCCGGGGTTCGCGGGGATCACCATCGGGCAGCTCTCCGGGCCGCCGCACAACCCGCGCAACTCGTGGCGGAACGTGGTCACGGTGTCGACCGGCAAGCTGGACTGGTCGAAGCCATCGATGTGGACCGGGGTCATCGACCGATCGCCGTGCGGGACCGGGACGTGCGCCAAGATGGCGACGCTGCATGCCCGCGGCCGCCTGGCCGTCGGCGACGAGTTCCGCCACGAGCGCGAACGCGCCCCGCCGCCTGACCGAACTCACCAATGAAACGTGGCG
>JANNHX010000158.1:0-1606 GCA_031404615.1 Chloroflexota bacterium | reverse complement strand
CCTTCAAGCATGCAGATGGTGGGTCATCTGTTAGACGCGGTCTGCCCGGGCAAGAAGAGTGGCGAACATGTCAGGACTGCCATTCACGACTTCGAAGGTGATCAGACCTACAGCGAGAAACGTGGCCACAACTTCAGACTGAACGCCACCTTCGCCGACATCCGTCCTGACGATTACGACGCCCTTATCATTCCCGGAGGCAGAGCCCCAGAATATATCAGGCTGAATGAAGTCGTGCTCGAGGTGGTGCGCCATTTCAACGCCAATAACAAGCCGATCGCGGCTATTTGTCATGGAGCACAGGTATTGGCGGCAGCGGGTGTCATTGCGGGAAAAGAGTGTACCGCCTATCCGGCGGTAGCACCGGAGATTAGAGCTGCAGGTGGCAAGTGGGTGGAAGTTGCCCCGGACCAGGCCTATACCGACGGGAATCTGGTGACCGCGCCGGCCTGGCCGGCTCATCCCGCCTAGTTGACTGAGTTTCTGAAGATCCTGGGAACCAGGATCGAACCATAAGCCCATGCCCTGATTAATAAGCGACCTGTTGAACGCTAAAGGAGAGAAACCATGTCGAATAACATATCAGCGGATATGCTTTACCGGGCGCTCGGCAGCAGCGGAGAGAAGGTCTCGGCGCTCGGAGTCGGCGGCTGGCATCTCGGATTAAAGCAGTTGGATGAACAACTCGCCATCCGCATTGTCCGCACCGCCATCGACCGCGGCATCAACTTCATGGATAACTGCTGGGATTACAACGAGGGCGCCAGCGAGATCCGCATGGGCAAGGCGCTTCTCCACGGCTATCGGGACAGGGCCTTCCTGATGACCAAGATCGACGGCCGCTCGAAGAAAGAGGCCGCCAGGCAGCTTGATGAATCGCTGCGACGCCTCCAGGTGGATATGATCGATCTCGTCCAGCACCATGAGATCCTCCGCTTTGAGGATCCGCACCGGATCTTCGACGCGGAAGGGGCCAATTCGGCGCTCGTGGAGGCCCGGACGGCTGGGAAGATCCGCTATATCGGCTTTACGGGGCACAAGGACCCGCAGATTCACCTGTACATGCTCAAGGTCGCGGCGGAGTACGGCTTCCGGTTCGACGCGGTCCAGATGCCGCTGAACGTGATGGATGCGCACTACCGCAGTTTCGAACGGCAGGTGCTGCCGGAACTGGTCAGGCAGAACATGGGCGTCCTCGGAATGAAAAGCATGGCAAACGGGATTATCCTGCGGTCCAACACGGCGACACCGATCGAGTGCCTGCATTACGCCCTGAATCTTCCCACCTCGGTCGTCATAACCGGAATCGACAGCATGGAGATTCTCGATCAGGCCTGCGAGGCGGCGCGGACTTTCAGTCCGATGGGTGATGATAAAGTGAGGAGCTTGCTGGCGAAAACCGCACAGGCGGCAGCTCGAGGCGAGTTCGAGCCGTTCAAGACTACTTCGATCTTCGACGGTACCGCCCAGAACCCGGAGTGGCTGGGGGATGAACCCGAACGCCTGCAGCAGTTGATGCCGCAGTAACACAGGCGGAGGTATGCGGCGAGATTGTCGAGAATGAATTCCACTGGCCAACTCTACGGTTTGTAATACATGAGCTGGC
>JANNHX010000157.1:0-3854 GCA_031404615.1 Chloroflexota bacterium | reverse complement strand
CTTTGCCGTGTGAGGGGGCCATCGTGCGTGACCCATAGGATGCGGCATGACCGCGCGGACCGCTCCCTGCGGCTCGAGTGACCCGCCCTCATGAGTCTCCCGTGGATGAAATCGGCAGGTCCCGAGCGTGGCTCGGCCCCTATCCCGCCCGGAATCGGCTCGAGCCGTGCAGCAGGGTGCCCGATTCGATCCACACGGGGATCACGGCATGGGAGGCCGGCGATTGGCCCGGGTCAGCCGGCGGCGATCGCCCGCATCGCCTCGATCGCGAGGTCGATCTCCTCGTCAGTCGTGAACGCCCCGAGGCTGAACCGCACCGCGCCCCGCTCGATCGTCCCGAGATCGCGGTGTGCCAGCGGGGCGCAGTGGACCCCGACCCGCACCGCGACCCCGAAGTCCCCGTCCAGGATCGCGCCCACATCCTGCGGGTGGTGGCCGTCGACGTTCGCGAGCAGTACCGCGACGTGGTCGCGCAGGTCGTCCGCGGCGTACAGCGTGACGCCGGGGATCGCCGCCAGGCCATCGCGCAACCGCGTCAACAGCAACGCCTCGCGCTCGTGGATCGCCTCGACCCCCTCGCCCTCCACCCACGCCAGCCCCGCCACCAGCCCCAGGACCCCGAGCAGGTTGAGCGTCCCGGCCTCCAGGCGCAGCGGATAGGCGCGGGTGTGCACAAGGCTCGCCGAATCCATGCCCGTGCCGCCGAACCGCGACGTCTCGACCTCCAGGCCCGGCATCACGACGAGCCCGCCGATCCCCGGCGGCGCGTACAGCGACTTGTGCCCGGTGAACGCAAGCGCCGAGACCCCCAGTGCCGCCATGTCGATGGGGACCTGCCCGGCCGACTGGGCCACGTCGAGGACCACCGGAACGCCGCGCTCCGCGCACAACCGCGCGATCTCGGCGACGGGCTGGATCGTGCCCAGGACGTTGGAGGCGTGCGTCATCACCACGAGGCGCGTGTTCGGCCGCAGGAGCGACACCACCGCACCCGGGTCCACGAACCCGCGTCCGTCGAACGGGGCGGCGTCCCAGGTGATGACCCCCGTCTCAGCGAGGTGGTGGAGCGGCCGCAGCACCGAGTTGTGGTCCAGCCGCGTCGTGACGACGTGGTCCCCAGGCTGCACGAGCCCCAGGATCGCCGTGTTGAGCGCGTCGGTGGCGTTGGCCCCGAAGGCCACCCGGGCCGGATCCGGCGCCCCGAAGAACCGGGCGACCCGGGCGCGGGCCTCCTCCACCAGGTCCCCGGCCTGCGCCGCGAGATCGTGGTTGCCGCGACCCGGCGACACGCCCAGCCGCCGGTACGTCTCGACGGCCGCCTCGAGGGTCCCGGGTGGCTTGGGGAAGGTGGTCGCCGCGTTGTCGAGGTAGACCAGGCGCTCGCTCACGACGGGTATCTCCTCGTCAGTCCAGGCACGTCTGGGGGTTCGGCAGCCCGGCCAGCCGGCGTGCGCCCATCTTGATCCCGTCCGGGAACAGCCGCTCCAGCTCCACGAGCGACAGGCCCGTGCCGGCCTTGAGGTCGCGGTTCATCGGTGCGCGCCCGTGCTGGGCGTAGTGCGCTCGCATGAACCGCAGGACCCGCCACTGGACGTCGGAGAGGTCGGCGGTCCCCCGCTCGTGCGCGAGCGCCTTGGCGGCCGCCTCGAACCAGTCGTCGGCGTCCCAGAAGAACCCCTCATTGTCGAAGTAGACCTCGCGCCCCGCGACGGTCCGCAGCGTGCGGGAGCGTGTCGTCTCGGCCATCGGACGTGGCGCGACGCGGACGCCGGTCAGGCGACCGGTGCCGCCGCCTCGCCCTCGCGCGCCCGTGCGGGCACTGCGGCGAGCGCCGCCTTGACGCGCTCCGGGGTCGCCGGCAGGTCGAACACCATCGCGCCCGTCGCGTCCCGGATCGCGTTCATGATCGCGGGGGCCGTGGACACCATCGCCATCTCGCCGATGCCGACGGAGCCCAGCGTGCCGAGCTCGCGCGGCGTCTCGACGACGATCGTCTCCATGTCCGTCGCGTGGCGGATGTTCGGGAACTTGAAGGAGATCCAGTCCTTCGACTTCCCGGGCACGTACTCCTCGCGCAGCGCGAACCCGATGCCCATGTCCATGCCGCCGTGGAGCTGGCCCTCGACGTTGACCGGGTGGATCACGCGGCCCGGGTCGGCGGCGGAGGTGATCTTGACCACCCGCACCTCGCCGGTCTCGACGTTCACCTCCACCTCGGCCATCTGGACCGAGAAGACCTGGACCTCGAAGGATGGCCCGAGGCCCGTCTCCGGGTCGAGCGGCGCGGTCTCGAACGTGGTGCGCTTGCCCTGGTAGCGGACCGGGACCCCGGCCGCATGGAAGGCGTCGAACGTCCGCGAGCCCAGCTCGTCCATCGCCTCCCGGAGCTGGGTTGCGGCGTGGACCGCTGCCCCGCCCAGCATGTACGTGGCGCGTGAGCCGGAGACCGGCCCGGACGCGGCCGTGTCCGCGGTGCTGCGCGTGCGGAGACGGACCTTCGCCGGCGGCAGATCCAGGACCGAAGCCACCAGTTGGCTGATCATCGAGTCGTTGCCCTCGCCTGGGTCGCCGGCGGCCATGTAGACCGTGACGCCATCGTCCGGGTCAAGCTCCACGAACCCGATCGACTTGTCGCCCGGCATGCCGATGCCGAACGCTGCGGCGCCGAGGCCAACCCCGCGGCGGATCGGCCCATCGACCGGAGCCCGGCGCGCCTCGGCCAGCGCGGCCTCGTAGCGACCCTCGATGGCGTCGCACAGCCCTGGGAACGGCCACTCCGTGACCACGTGACCGGTCGCCTTCGCCTCGCCCGGCCGCAGGGAGTTGCGCTTGCGGAACTCGAGCGGGTCGATACCCATCTTCTCGGCCAGCAGGTCGACCGCACACTCCAGCGCGTAGTGCGTCTGGGGCGGCCCGGCCCCGCGGGCAGCCGAGCCCCACGGGTTGTTCGTGTAGACGAGGCGGGACGTGACCGCCAGGTTCGGCACGAGGTACGAGCTCGTGAGCATGTGCAGCGCGCGGTTGACGATGACGCGCCCGAGGCTCATGTAGGCGCCGTTGTCGACCGTGATGTCCATCGCCATCGCCGTGATGCGGCCGGCGGCGTCCGCGGCGAGCCGCGTCTCGATCTCGAACGGGTGGCGCTTGGAGGTGATGACCATCGACTCGTGGAGGGTGGGGACATAGCGGACGGAGCGAATGAAGTGGAGCGCGGCGGCGGCGGCGATGCCCTCGGTGATGATCTCGACCTTGATCCCGAACTGGCCGCCCGCGAAGGGTTCCTCGTAGCGGATCGCCTCGAAGCCCAGCGCCTCCTGGAGCGTCTGCATGTGGAGGTGGATGTTGATGCTGCGGCCGACGACGACGAGCTCCGCGTCCTCGCCCTCGCCCTCCATCCAGGCCAGGCTGACCTCGGGCTCCATCGGCGCCTGGTGGACGAGCTGGGTCGTGAAGCGGGCCCTGACCTCGGCGGCGGAGCTCGCGAAGGCGGTGGTCGCGTCGCCCTTGGTGATCGGCTGGCTGTAGCAGAGGTTGGGGGTGTCCTCGTGGACGCGCGGGGCGTCCACGGCCAGGGCCTTGGCGGGCGAGTCCAGGACGACAATGGGCTCGTAGTCGACGCGGACGGCCTCGGCGGCGGCCATCGCCTGCTCTTTCGTCTCCGCCGCCACGATCGCGACCGCGTCGCCCAGGGTGCGGACCTTGGTGTCGCACAGGATCGGGCGGTCGGCGACCTGGTACTTGAGCCGGTTGGTGCCCCGGATGTCCTTGGCCTCCGAGCGAAAGGCCGCAGGATACTTGAAAGGCGCGGCGGGCGGGCGCAAGATCCAGGCAGAGTGGCCCGATGCACGACAGCC
>JANNHX010000156.1:0-1861 GCA_031404615.1 Chloroflexota bacterium | reverse complement strand
CTTCGTGATCGGCTCGTACTCGGTCCAGAGCTGCCGCACGGAGGCGGTCGGCTCCTTCACCCGGTTGAAGAACCGGCCCTCGTACGCCTCGGCCAGCATCTTGTGCTCGTAGGCCTCCGCCTGCTCGCGGGTCGGGATGCGACCGCGCCGGATGCGCTTCGTCGTTCCATCGGGCAGCGCGACGTAGGTGTCGACGCGCCACCTCACCTTGCTTCGTGCCAAATACTTCGAGACGCCCATCGTGTTCCTCCTTTCACGCGGGCAGACGGGCGTCATCCGTGGAACATAGCCGCGGGATCGGACAGGCGCGAGGGGTGGTGGTCGAGCTCGGCGTCGAGTTCGCTCTGGCGGAAGCGGAGGCGGCGGGCCCCGAGCCGGTGAGCCGGGACGATGCCGCGGCGGACCGCCTGGTAGAGGGCGGCGCGGGTCCGGTAGCCGAGGTAGGCAGCGGCCTCGTCGGCGGTCATCCAGGCGTCTGCCCTGTTGGTCATGGCTTCCGGTCCTTCGCGGGTTCGGGTGGCTTGCCGAGGATGGTCTCCTTGACGAGGTCGTTGAAAGCGTTGAGCTCGGCGACCGGTCCTGGCGCGAGCTTGAAGTGCGTCGGGCAGACCTGGGCGTGCGCGTGGACCTGCTTCCGGAACGAGTTGTAGGTATCGACGAAGAGGTTCAGCCCTCGCTTGATGCGATTGGCCAGGGCGTCATCGACGACGACGACGCGAGCCGTCAAAGGAATCGGAAGGGAGGTGGCAGGAGCAGGAGCTGGCACTGGCGTCGGCGGGCGCGGTGCGGCGGTCCCGGCCAGCGCGACCAGGGGTGTGAGCGTCGCCTTCGCTCCAGCGAGGGTGAATGCGCGCAGCGCGTAGCGGGAGTCGTCGCCCTGGAACCAGTCCTTGATGTGCCGTTCGACCTTGGCGCGCCGCGCCTCGGTGCGGGCGAGAGCGAAGACCTCCGGGTAGAAGCCGTCGGGGAAGGCGGCGCCGTACCAGGTGTGCTTCATGTCCCTGCCGGTGAAGGAGCGGAAGAAGGTCGTGTAGCGCTCGAGGCGACGCTTCACGTGCCCTTGCCGAGGGTCCGCCGGCGCGAGGCTGGTCGTACCCAGTTCGGGCTCCAGGAAGATGCGGTGGCGTATGCGCGGGAGGTCGATGACGGCGCCCGGCCGCAGGACCGCGCGCCGGGCGGTCGCGTAGACCCGGTCGTAGACCTCGAATCGGAGCGGCTGGTCGGCGACGCACCAGCGGAACGGGAGGTCGGCGAGCGGGGCCGACTCGGACCGGCGGGTGGCCAGGACGAGGGCGATGAGCAGCTCGTTGAGCGCCAGGATCCGCTCGATGAAGAGGATGCCGACGCCGGGCTGGACGGCCGCCACCGGCCCCGGGGCGATCGGCTCGGCCACCGCCCGACCGTGGGGCGTGAGCGTCCAGACCGGGAAGGGGAGGCTGTTGGAGCGCCGGTACTCCAGGCGACGCAGGTAGGAGTCGTCGTCCGGGTTGGGGCCGAGTTCGCAGAGCCGGGCCAGGCGCCGGGAGGTGATGGCCTTGTCGTGGCCCGGGGCGAGGAGCCGGTGGGCCTGGGCGCCGGTGACGTAGCGGGCGACACCCAGGTAGCCGAGGAGCGCGCGGTCGCGCTCGGTGAGGACCATGCCCTTCTGCCGCGGCACGATGCGCCTCCGTCCCTGGTCAGCGCCGCTTCCGCTTACCGGCGTCAGGGCCGTCGAAGCCAGGGCCTTTCTCGCGCAGTTCCAGGCTCCGCTGGAAGAGCAGGTGGAGGAGGTACTCGTAGCGCCCCATCCTGAGCGCCTCGCGGTCGGCCTCGAGGACGGCGATGGCGGCCGCTGGGAGGCCGAACCAAGTCCGGAGGCCAT
>JANNHX010000155.1:0-14107 GCA_031404615.1 Chloroflexota bacterium | reverse complement strand
GATCGAACTTCTCGTCGTGGCTCAGCACGACGATCGCCGAGCCGGCGTCGAGCCCACGCGCGGCATCGACGTCGGTGCCAAGTACGAGATCTACACGATCATCAACCGGCTCGCGGCCGAGGGAAAGGCCGTCATCGTCATCTCGTCCGAGCTGCCGGAAGTCCTCGGCATCTCGGATCGCATCTACGTCATGGCCGCCGGACGGATCGCCGCTGAGATGCCCGCCAGCGAGGCGACCCCGGAGAACGTCATGTCGGCCATCATGCGGCTCGCCCGCGCAGGAGCTGAGGAAGTCGTGCTGTGAGCGAACCCACGCAATCCACCCCGGGCGCCGCGCCGGTCATCGCGGCAGAGCCCAAGCGCAGTGCCTTCCAGGTGGTCCGGTCCGCCGTCGGCTCGGGCGGCCTGCTCATGGTCCTCCTCGCCTTCGTCCTGTTCTTCCAGATCACGACCAACGGCGTGATGCTGAAGTCCCTGAACGTCACCAACGTCTTCCTGCAGAACGGCTACATCCTCGTGATGGCGCTGGGCATGCTGCTGATCATCGTCATCGGGCACATCGACCTCTCGGTCGGCTCGGTCGCCGGCTTCCTCGGCGCAATCGTCGCGGTGCTGATGGTCGGCGTGACCGTCCCGGTGCTCGGCAAGATCCAGCTCGACCCGCTCCTCGCCGTCGCGGTGACGTTGATCGCAGGCGGCCTGATCGGCGTCTGGCAAGGCGTCTGGGTCGCCTACCTGCGCGTCCCATCGTTCATCGTGACCCTTGCCGGCATGCTCCTGTTCCGCGGCGCAACCCTGTTCATGCTCGGCGGCCAGCCCGTTGGCCCGTTCCCCGAGAGCTTCCGTGCCATCTCGTCGGGCTTCGTCCCCGAGCTCATCGGCAGCATCCCGGATCCCTTCGGCAAGGCGGTCCCGCCCATCAAGCTGCTCGGCATCGTGATGCCGGTCGGCGGTGACCCGCTCCAGCTCACCACGCTGCTGCTCGGCGCCATCCTCAGCGGCTTCCTGGCCTTCCTCGCCTACCGCGCCCGCCGCGAGCAGGTGAAGTACGGGTTCTCGGTGCCGTCGATCGCGCAGTTCTGGCTCCGGAACGCGCTGATCATCTTCGGGATCATGTTCATCGCGTACCGGCTGGCCGGCTACAAGGGCCTGCCGATCGTCGCGCTGATCGCGTTCATCCTGATCGGGGTCTACATGTTCCTGACCCTGCGGACGACGCTGGGACGCCGCATCTACGCGGTCGGCGGCAACGCGAAGGCTGCGATGCTCTCGGGCGTCAACGCCAAGTGGATGGTCTTCCTGACGTTCATCAACATGGGCGTCCTGGCCGCGCTCGGCGGCATGATCATCGCCGCCCGCTTCAACTCCGCGACCCCCAAGGCCGGCTACGGCTTCGAGCTGGACGTCATCGCGGCGACCTTCGTCGGCGGCGCGTCCGCGTACGGCGGCGTCGGCACGGTGGCTGGAACGGTCATCGGCGCCGTCTTCTTCGGCCTCCTCAACATCGGCATGGGCGTCATGTCCATCCCGATCGACTACCAGTTCATGTTCAAGGCCCTCGTCCTGCTGTTCGCCGTCTACTTCGACGTTCGAGGCAAGACCCGGGACGCATAGGGGACGGGCCGGCCTTCCGGCAACCAACCCATGGACATCGCTCCGCCGCGCGATCGCGCCGCCCGCCTCCACGGGCGGCGCGACGTACGCCTGGGACCCGCCGAGCCGCCGGTCCCGGGACCCGGCCAGGTCACCGTCCGCGTCACGGCGGTCGGCCTGTGCGGCTCCGATCTCCACTGGTTCGACGAGGGGTCCATCGGCGACACGCGCCTGACCCGGCCGCTCGTCCTTGGCCACGAGCTCGCGGGCGTCATCGAGGACGGCCCGCGCGCCGGCGAGCGCGTCGCCGTGGACCCGGCCGACCCGTGCGAGGTCTGCGACCTATGCCGTGCCGGCATGGGCCGCCTGTGCCCCGACGTGCGGTTCTTCGGGCTGGACCCGTTCGATGGGGCCCTTCGGACGCGCGTGGCCGCCACGGCGAGCCGGTGCATGCCCCTCCCGGCCACGATCCCGGACCACGAGGCCCCGCTGCTCGAGGTGCTTGGTATCGCCCTCCACGCGGTCGACCTCACGGACGCACGCCCGGCCATGACGGCAGGCGTGTACGGCGCCGGGCCTATCGGGCAGCTGGTGATCCGCGTCCTGAGGCTCCGGGGGCTCGACGTCGTGGCCACGGATCGCCTGCCGCACCGGGTCGAGGCGGCCCGAGCGTCGGGCGCGGCGATCGGGATGCTGGTGGGGGACGAGGACCCGGCGGCGTCCGTGCCGGTGGACGTCGCCTTCGAGTGCAGCGGCGATGACGCGGCGCTCGACACGGCGATCCGCGCGGTGCGCCCGGCCGGCAGGGTGCTGATGGTCGGGATCCCGAGCGGCAAGCGTGCCGCGTTCCCGGCCTCGCCCGTCCGCCGCAAGGAGCTGGTGCTCCAGGCCGTGCGCCGGATGGAGGCGCCGGACCTGCCGCGGGCGATCTCGCTCGTCGCCGCGGGTGCACTGACGCTGGCCGGTCTCGTCACGGACCGGTACCCGATGGACGACGTCGCGGCCGCCTTCGAGCGTGCCGCGGCAAGAGAGGGACTCAAGATCGTGGTCGAGCCGGGACGATGACGGACGTTGAGACGGGCCGCCTGGTGCTCGATGCGGGATCGGCCCGCGCGGTGGTGTGCCCGGACGACGGGGGCCGTCTGGGCTCGCTGGTCGTGGACGGGCGCGAGCTGCTCGTGGTCTCGAGCCCGGACGGGCCGGTCTCCTGGGGCGCGTACCCGATGGCGCCGTGGGCCGGCCGCATCCGCCGCGGGACCTTCACCTTCGCGGGCGTCGAGCGCCACCTCCCGATCACGATGCCGCCCCACGCCATCCATGGCGTCGTCTACGACCGGCCGTGGACCGTCACGGGCCCCGACAGCATCGCGATCGACCTGGACCGGAGGTGGCCGTTCCGCGGGCGTGTGACCCAGCGGTTCCGCCTCGACGGGAACGGCCTGGAGGTTGCCATGACCCTCGAAGCGGACGAGCCCCAGCCCGTGGTCCTGGGCTGGCACCCGTGGTTCCGGCGCGTCCTGGCGGCGGGCGACGAGCCCGTGCGCCTGGCCCTCGAGGCCGGCTCCATGCTCCTGCGCGACGCGGAGGGCATGCCGAGCGGCGAGCGCGTCGCCCCGCCGCCAGGCCCCTGGGACGACTGCTTCACGGACCTCGCCGCGGACCCGGTGCTGGAGTGGCCCGGGCGGCTGCGGCTGACGGCGTCCTCGACCTGCCGCTGGTGGGTCGTCTACTCGATGCCCGAGCACGCGATCTGCGTGGAGCCCCAGTCCGGGCCGCCGGACGCGGCAAACCTCGGGCCGGAGGTCGTGGAACCGGGCGCGCCGCTGACCCACGTGATGCGCTGGCGCTGGACGCGGCTCTAGGGTTCGAGGTCCCACGTGGGCCGCGGGTAGCGCCGCGACCGCAGGGCTACTTGCCGGTGAGCAGCTCCGGCGGCACCAGGTAGCGCAGGACGCCGCGCCCGCTGCGCATCGGTCCCTCGAAGTCCACCCTCGCGAGGGCGCCCTTGCGCATCGGGACGACGGACACGCCGAGGAGCTCGCCGAGCAGGGACGAGAAGTCCGGGTCGTGGCCGACGATGCACGGCCGCGACGCCGGTCCCGCAGCGAGCAGGATGTCCTGCACCCCCTCCGCGTAGAGCGGCCCGACGAGACGCCGGTCGACGACGACCCCGACGCCCAGGGCCTTGCCCACGATCTCCGCCGTCTCAGCGGCGCGCGCCATGGGCGACGTCACCAGCAGGTCCGGGGCCTCGTCCGCTCCCGCGAGCAGGCGCCCGACACGCTCGGCCTGGCGGCGGCCCTTGTCTGACAGAGGGCGCACGGCGTCGTCACCGGACCAGCGCTCGGGGTCTCCGGCGTGCGCGTGGCGGAGGAGGTACAGCGTGCTCATGCGGGCTCCACCGGCTCCCTGGCGGCCAGCCGCGCCGCGATGGGCGGGAAGCCGCGGGCCCGGTCCTCGAGCGCCGCGAGGGTCGCGTGGAACGCGGCCAGGCGCTCGTCGTCCGTGCCCTCCACGACGGCGGGGTCCGGCAGGCCCCAATGCAGGGTCTGCCGCGCTCCCGGGAACACCGGGCAGGCTTCGCGCGCACTGTCGCACACGGTGATGACGTAGTCGAATGCCTCGCCCAGGCAGGCCGTGACCGACGTGGATTCGAGGCCGTCCGCGGAGATGCCGGCCTCCGCGAGCGCCCGCAGCGAGAGCGGGTTCACGCCCTTGGGGTGGGTGCCGGCTGAGCGCACCTCGAGGCGGCCCTCGCCCAGCTGGCGCAGGAGCGCCTCGCCCAGGATGGACCGGGCGCTGTTCCCGGTGCAGATGACGAGGATGCGCATCCGCGCCGCCCCGTCGGCTGACGTCGCCCCGTCGACGGCGAGGTCCGGCGCGCTCACTGGTTGAGGTCCTCCACCTCGCCCGAGGCGAGGAACACGATGTCCTCGGCGATGTTCGTCACCCGGTCGCCGATCCGCTCGAGGTAGTGCGACGCGAACAGGATCCGCGTCCCGGGCTCCACGTTTGCCGGGTCGTCCCGCATCAACTCGAGGACGTCGGCAAAGATCCGGTGGTACAGCTCGTCGACCGCGTCGTCGAGGGCGGCGACCTCGCGGGCCCGGTCCTGGTCCACGTCGACCAGGGCACGGATGATGCCCTGGACGAGATCCGCGACCCGCTCGCCCAGCTGGGGCAGCAGCACGTAGTCCTTGAGCGGCGGGTACGGCGCCAGCTTGCGGGCCTGCTTCGCGACGGAGCCCGCGTGGTCGCCCATGCGCTCCAGCTCGTAGCTCACGTGGTCCAGGGTCAGCAGGTAGCGCAGGTCGCGTGCGACCGGGTTCTGGGTCGCGATGACCGCGGCGATCATCGCCGTCGCCTTGCGCTGGACCTCGTTGATCTGCCGGTCGTCGATGATGACCTGGAGCGCGGCCTCGGGGTCGTGCGCGACCAGTGCCGCGATGGCAGCGCGGATCTGCGACTCCACCATGGAGCCCATCCGCAGGACGTTGTCCTTGACCTCGCCGATCTCGCGGTCGTACGCGGACCGGACATGGTGGCTGGGCGGAAAGTCCGGTCCAGGCGGCTGGATCGGGGATGCGGGGGAGAGGTCGTCGAAGCTGCCGCCGAACGCGTCGGCGACGTGCGGCCCGGGGTTGTGCTGGTCGGTCATGGTGCTCCTCCGCGGCTCAGCCGAACCGGCCCGAGACGTAGTCCTCGGTCAGCTTGCTCTTGGGGTTCGTGAAGATGCCGAGGGTGGGACCCTCCTCGACGACGTAACCCGCACGATCATCGGCCATGTTGAGGAAGACCGTGTAGTCGGACGCACGCGCCGCCTGCTGCATGTTGTGGGTGACGATGACGATCGTGTACTGCGCCTTGAGCTCGAACATCAGCTCCTCGATCTGCAGCGTGGATCGCGGGTCGAGGGCCGAGCACGGCTCGTCCATGAGGATGACGTCCGGGTTGGTCGCGATCGCCCGTGCGATGCACAGCCGCTGCTGCTGGCCGCCGGACAGGGCCAGGCCCGACTGCTTGAGCTTGTCCTTGACGTCGCCCCAGAGCGCCGCCCGCTGCAGGCTCTCTTCGACCAGCTCGTCCATGTTCCCCTTGTAGCCGTTGATCCGCGGCCCGAAGGCGACGTTGTCGTAGATCGACTTGGGGAACGGGTTCGCCTTCTGGAACACCATGCCGATGCGCCGGCGGACCTCGACGGCATCCACGTCCTTCGCGTACAGGTCGACGCCGTGATAGAGCACCTGGCCCTCGACGCGGGTGCCGGGGATGAGGTCGTTCATGCGGTTGATCGTCCGCAGCAAGGTCGACTTGCCGCAGCCGGACGGGCCGATGAGCGCCGTGATCTGGTTCTTCTCGATCGCGATGCTGACGTCCTTCACCGCACGGAAGGCCGAGTAGTAGAAGGAGAGGTTCTCGATCCGGATGACGTCCTCGCCCCGTGCAGACGCCGTGACCGGGGCGGTCTGCGGGCCCGGCGTGTGGGCGGTGTCGTCCGGCGCGTCCACGTCGGGTGCCGGGGCGCCGGTGGGCGGGGCGGTCATGGTCATGGGGTCTCCGGTCTGGTCGGGCATCACCAGGCCCGCTCGTAGCGATTGCGAAGGAGGATCGCGATCCCGTTGGCGACCAGCGTGATCACGAGCAGGACGACGATCGCGGCGGCGGCATCGGCGCGAAACGCGTCGCCCGGCTTGCGCGACCAGTCGTACACGATGACCGGGAGCGCGGTGTAGCTCCCCGAGAAGAGGGTCGAGAGGTTGAGCCCCGAGAAGGAGCCCAGGACCGCGCCCGCGAGGATCAGCGGCGCGGTCTCACCCAGCGCGCGGGAGAGCGCGAGGACGGTGCCGGTCAGGATCCCGGGCGCCGCGGACGGAAGCACCAGCATGCGCGTGACCTCCCACCGGGACGCCCCCACGCCGTAGCCCGCCTCGCGGATCGTGTTGGGGACCGCCCGCAGCGCCTCGATCGCTGTGATGATCACGATCGGGAGCACGAGGACCGCGAGGGTCATGCCGCCCGCGATGATGTTCCGCCCGGAGCCCGTGTCGCCAATGGCGCTCATGAACGCGACGAAGACCGACAGGCCGAGGAGGCCGTAGACAACGGAGGGCACGCCCGCGAGGTTGCGGATGTTGATCTGGATGAACCGGGTGATCTTCGTGTCGCCCGCGTACTCCTCCAGGTAGACCGCGGTCATCAGGCCGAAGGGGAAGGCGAGCAGGGCCACGATGCCGCCAAGGACCGCCGTGCCGATGATGCCCTGCCCGACGCCGGCCTTCGCGGGGTTGGACGAGAGCGGCGAGGTCAGGAAGCCCAGGCCGCGCTCGGCGAAGACGGGGATCGCCCGCCCCAGCACGTCCGCGACGAGGATGGCCAGGACCGCCAGCGAGAACAGGAGGCTGCCCAGGAGCAGGACCTGGAACACGGTGCCGGGCAGGTCGCCGCGGCGGCCGCCGGCGAGCGTGGCGCGGACGCTCGCGGTGGTGGTCGTGGAGGAGGAGCCGATGGTCGACATGGCGGGCCCTTAGTAGCGCTGCCGCGCGCGGCGGACGAACGCGTCGCCCAGCACGTTGAGCACGAGAGTGACGATGAACAGGAGCAGGCCGATGAAGAACAGGCTCTGGAAGGCCGCTGTGTTGCCCGTGACCTGGTCGCTGCCGCTCGCGAGCAGGACCATCGCAGAGGTCATCGTGCCGCCCGGGTCGAGCGGGTTGAGCGTCCGGGCCTGCGGGGCGCCGGCGGCGACGGCCACGACCATCGTCTCGCCGATGGCGCGGCTGGTCGCGAGGATGAGGGCCGCCACGATGCCCGACACGGCAGCGGGAAACACGACCTGCAGCGAGGTGGTGATCTTGCGTGCCCCGAGGCCATACGAGGCCTCCCGGAGGTTCCTGGGCACGGCGCGCATCGCGTCCTCCGCCACCGAGGCGACGAGGGGCACGGACAGGATCCCGACCGCGATGCCCGCGGCGGCCAGGTTGAACGCGTTGGCGTCCTCGAACAGGGGCTTGAGCAGGCCCGGCGTGATGACGGTGAGGGCGAAGAACCCCAGGACCACGCTCGGGATGCCCGCCAGGACTTCGAGGATGGGCTTGACGGTCCGCCGCACGCGCGGGGTCGCGTACTCGGAGAGGTAGATCGCTGACGCCAGGCCCACCGGCGTGGCGATGAGCATGGCGATCACGGTGACGATCAGCGTGCCGATGACCAGCGTCGCAACGTCGAAGATCCCTCGCCGCGGGAACCAGCCAATCCCGATCAGCTGCGAGAGATCGATCTGGGCCAGGAAGCCGATCGCCTCCACGAGGACCGTCTCGATGATGAACAGGCTGATGACGACCGTCGTGAGGGCGGCACCGAGGAAGACGGCACGCACGATCGTCTCGCGCCGCCGGCGTGCGGCGCTGCCGCGCAGCGAGATCCCGGGGGGTAGGGCCGGGGAAGCCTGGGCCATGAGGGCTGTGACGCTCCGATCTGTCGTCCTGGTCTGGGAAGAATAGGGGAACGGGCCGGGCCCCGAGCAGGTCCGACCCGTTCCTGGTTCAGGAGAGAGCTACTTGGCGGCGTCCCAGGCCGAGCGGCTCTCGGCGAGGGTGTCGGCGGTGAGGTTCACGTAGGGGACTGTCTCGAGGACCTTGGCGATCGTGCCGTCGGCCAGGTAGGAGTCGACGTACCCGACAACCGCGGGGTTCGCGGCGGCCTTGGCCTTGTTGACGTAGATGTAGAGGCCGCGGGAAAGCGGGTAGGAGCCGTCGGCGATGGTCGCGGCGGTCGGGGCGACACAGGTGCCGTTGGCGTCCTTGGCGACCTGGATCTCGCCGACCTTGTCCTTGTTCTCCTCGGCGAACGCGAAGCCGACCCAGCCGAGCGAGCTGTCGCTGCCGGCGATGCCGTCGATGATCGCGTTGTCGTTGGCCGATGCCGTGTAGTCCGGGCGGGTGGTCTCACCCTTCTTGCCGCGGGCCTCGGCGATCTTGGCCAGGGCGAGCTCCACGAAGGAGTCGAACGTGCCGGACTCCTCGCCGGGCCCGGTGATCACGAGCTCGGCGTCCGGGAGGACGGTGTTCGAGCCGAGCTCCTTGGCGATGGCCGCGGCGTCGCTCCACTTGGCGAAGCCCGTGGACTCCGGGCCGATGAGGGCGTAGAGGTCCGGGAAGGAGAGGCAGGCGACCGCGGTGTTGTTGGCCGACGTCAGGATGGACATGCCGTCGATGGCGACCTTGAGCTCGACGTACTCGATGCCGGCGTCAGCGCAGGCCTTGGCCTCTTCGTCCTTGATCGTGCGCGACGCGTCGGCGATATCGGCCTCGCCCGCGCAGAACTTCTTGAAGCCGTCACCCGTGCCCGGGCCCTCGACCGTGTACGTGAAGTCGGGGTTGGCGGCAGCCAGGGCCTCGGCCACACCCGTGGAGATGGGCTCGACGGTGGACGAGCCGGTGATGAAGATCGCGCCGGATACGCCGGCGGCCGTGCTCTCGGCCGGGGCCTCGCTCATGGGGGCCTCCGTCGCCGGGGCATCGCTGGCGGGCGCCTGGGTCGCGGGGGCCTGGGTGGCCGCGCCGCCACCGCACGCGGCGACGAACATCGTCACGGCCAGCGCGAGGCCGCCGATGCGCTTGCTGCTGCTGAACGTCACTAACAACTCCTTGTCTTGACGACGGGCGTCCATTCGCCTTCGTACGTCGTCGCTCTTCTCTTGCCGGTTCCACGGTCGGGCCGGGCGGTCAACGGGCCGTATGCGGTTGGTTAAGGGTCGGTTAACGTCCCGGAGGATCCAGGCGGTAGCCGACGCCGCGCACGGTGACGAGGTGAACTGGGTGCTCCGGCTCAAGCTCGATCTTCGTGCGGAGCCAGCGGACGTGGACGTCGACCGTCCTGGCGCCGCTTCCAGTGCCGGATCCCCAGACCCGCTCGAGGAGCTCCCGGCGGGTGTACGCGCGCCCCGGGTGGGTCGCCAGGAGGGCGAGGAGGCCGAACTCCTTCGGCCGCAGGTGGATGGCGAGGCCGCCGCGCCGCAGCTCGTGCGCCGCGAGGTCCAGCTCCAGGCGGTCGCCGACCGGCAGGGGCGTGCCGGGCGTCGGCCGCTCGCGGGCCCGAGACTCGAGCCATCGCAGGCGTCCCGCGAGCTCCGCCACGGATGTCGCCGTGGCAAGGGCGTCGTCGAACCCCCGGGCCAGGGCGGCCAGGCGGTCGGCGGCCGCATCCGGCGGCGCGAGGTGGACGGCCCGGAGCCGGGGGCGTCGTCTCCGCTCGGCCTCGACGAGGTCGAGCTCCCCGGCCGTCGCCGGGGGCTGGGTGACCACCACGATCCGCGGTCGTTCCGCGAGCAGGATGTCGCGGAAGCGTCTCGGATCGGTGGTGATGCGGATCGCTACGTCGGGCACCTGGCCGGGAAGCAGCAGGGCGGGGCCATCGTCAGCAAGCACGAGCCAGGAGACTCGCTCGAGGCCGCCGGGCCGGACGATGCGGGGTTCGATGCCGCCGGTGCGGGAGGGGGGCAGGGTGACCACGAGGCGCAGCGTCGGTGCGGTCCGTCAACGGCCCGTTGGGCCCGCGTTAACGGCCCGTCAACAGCGCCAGGCGGCAGCGCGACAGGGCCGCCTGCGGCAGACTGGTTGACCACACGGTGCCGCCCTCGAGCGGCGCCCGATCCAGCCAGGAGGAGCGTGATGCCGAACGCCGGGGACGACGAGGTCGAGGGCTGCGACGCGGCATCGCCGACCGACGCCCCGGGGGCACCCGACGGGGGTGGTGCCAAGGCGTCGAAGAAGGCCGCCAAGGCCGAGAAGCGTGAGACGGCGATGGCCGCCAAGACCGCGAAGCGCGAGGCGCGGGCCGCGAAGCAGGCGGCCGCCAGGGCCGCGAGGAAGGCCGCAGCGAAGACCGCAAAGGCCGAGAGGGTCGCGAAGAAGGCGTCGAAGGCCGCCGAGAAGGTCGCGAAGCAAGCTGCAGGCGAGGCCCGCAAGGTGGCCGAGGCCGCGTTCGTCGGCGCCCCGGGCCCCGTGGTGGAACCCGAGCCCGGCAGGTCGGCCGGCAAGGACCGCGCCCGCGCGATCGCCGGGAAGGCGAGCGGGATGGCGGTCGCGGCCGGGTCGGTGCTCTCCGAGGTTGCGGGGCTGGTGCGCCAGGCGTCGCAGCCGGCGGCGGCGCGGATCGTGGACCGCGTCACGGGTCGGCCGGGCGCGGAGCCCGGGCCCGAGGCCGTGGAGCCCGAGGCCGCGGAGCCCGGACCCGAGGCTGTGGAGCCCGAGGCTGTGGAGCCCGAGGCCGCGGTCGAGACCATCGCGGTCGAGGTCTTCGAGGTCGGGACCATCGAGGTGGCCCCGGCGTTCGAGCCCGCCGCACCCGAGCCCGAGGCGGTCGAGCCCGAGGCGGCGGACACCGACGACGCGCCCGAGAGTGCGGCTGCGGACCAGGTCCTCGCGCCGGACCACGAGGCTGTCGGGGCATCGCCCGAGGACGTGCTCGGGGACCTCCGCTCGGCAACCGCCTGGCCGGCGCTCGACGAGGACCTGATCTCTCTCGAGAGCGCACAGCCGGAGCCGGAGCCAGCCTCGCCGGAACCGGAGCCCGAGCCAGCCCCCGAGCCAGCCCCCGAGCCCGAGGCCCCTGCGACTGCCCCCCTGCTCATCGAGATCCCGCCGGGTGCCGTCATCGGGGCCGCCATCGACGTCGGTGCGACCAGCGTCCACCTCCTCGTCGCCGCCGTGGGCGGCCATCGCGTGGAGCCGCTCCTCGACGAGTCCGTGTTCCTCGGCCTGG
Organism: Chloroflexota bacterium; assembly: GCA_031404615.1. Lineage (GTDB taxonomy): Bacteria > Chloroflexota > Limnocylindria > Limnocylindrales > CSP1-4 > CAIXZV01. The sequence continues at coordinate 2,752 of JANNHX010000155.1, read as the reverse complement.
GCGACCGCGTCGCCGCGCACGGCCGGCTCGGCCCGGATGCCCGCGAAGAGCTCGTCGCCGCGCTCGTCGGCTACGCGGAGACCGCCCGCCAGCTGGGTGCGTCGCGGATCACGGTCGTCGGCACCGAGCCGATGCGCCGCGCCGACGACGCTGCCACGATCGTGAACGCGGTCGAGATGCGCGCCAGGGTCCCGCTGCACATCCTCGACCACGACGAGGAAGGGCTCCTCATGCTTCTGGGCGTGACGAAGGGCCGGCCGATCACCTCGAACCTGCTCGTCGTCGATGTCGGCGGGGGCAGCACCGAGTTCGTCGTCGTTGACCCTGCCGGCCACGAGCACGCGATGGGCCTGGCGCTGGGGGCTGCACGGCTCACCCGCGACCTCGTCCGCAGCGACCCGCCGTCCCTCGCCGAGCTCGAGGCGCTCAAGGTCCGTGTCCGCGAGATCCTGGTCGACGCGCCCGGCGTCAACCCCGGCGAGATCGTCGCGGTCGGCGGCACGGCGTCGAACCTGCTCAAGCTGCTCCCGGCCACGGCGCTCGACCGCGTGCTGACCCGCCGCCGCCTCACCGTGGCGCTGGCGATGCTGACCGTCGAGCGCAGCCTCGAGGCCGCCGAGCGACACCTCGTCCGGCCTGCCCGGGCCCGGATCCTGCCGGCCGGGGCGATCATCGTTGACGCGATCCTCGAGCGCTACGGCGCCGACCGGCTGCGCGTGTCGGAGGAGGGGATCCGCGAGGGCCTCGCGCTCGCCGCCGCTGCCGCGGGCCCGGCCTGGCGCGATCGCCTGCCGCACCTCGTGCGCGGCTGGTCGGACGAGGACTGGCCGCTCGAATAGGGGATCAGGGCGGCGCAGCCGAGGCGTGATGCTCGCCTGCATCGAATCGGGGGTGCTGCCGCACGGCTCGACCCGAATCCCGCGCCCTCGGGCCTCGAGCTCTGCGTGGAGAGGTCGAATCTGAGTCTCACGAGACTCAGCGGGGCCTGACCCAGCGGCGCCTGACCCAGCGGCGCCTTCCCGTCCCGCGACGGGCAGGGCTACAGCCCCGCGACCACCCGCCCGAGCGCCCGCCGGAAGGCGAGCGACGCCACGCCGCGCCACGGCGGCCCGACGGTCCGGCGCAGCCGTGCCAGCTCCCGCTCGCGGTCCACGAGGTAGCGCCCGATCGCCGCGCTCTCCGCCTCGCTCAGCGTCCCGGCATGCTCCACGAGGAAGGCACGGGCGAGGTTCGCGGCGACGTCGGCGTCGTGCAGCCAGCCCAGGTGGTCCTGGAGGGCAACGACCTTCTCGATGACGGGCCCGGCGTCGCGGCCGAGCGCCTCGCGCACGAACTCCAGAGTGTAGCGCAGCCACTTGGCGGCGATGCGGAGGTCGTGGAGCGTGGTGACGTCGGCCCAGCGCATGACGGGCTCGTAGGCGCGCAGGACCTCGTACGCGGCCCAGATGCGGGAGGGCATCGTGTCTCGGACGCGGTGCGGGTCCACGGGCCCGACCGGGCGTGCGCCCAGCCCCTCGGACTGCGCGAACTCCACGTACGTGTCGAGCCACTTGCGGTAGGCCTTGCTGTCGAGCTCCTTGATGAGGACCAGGCGGGCCGCGTCGCGCTGGACACGCCAGCCGCGCAGGAGCGGCTCGAAGGCCTTGCCCTCCGCGTGGGACTGGCGTCCCTGGTAGGCCTCGCCGGCCTCGATCAGCACGTCCAGGTCCCGGACGCCGCCGAGGTCCGCGGCGACGAGCTTGAGCCGGCGGCGGTAGCGCTCGGTGCGCTCGGTGTCGAACGCGTCGCCGAAGACCCGCCAGGCTGCGCGCTGCCGTCGCGTGGCGACGCGCATCCCGTGCAGCTCCTCGGGAGCGATGCCGGCGCGGGCACCGGGCTCGCGGGCGAGCATTCGGGCGAGGTGGAACCGGACGACCTTGCGACCCGCCTCGGCCAGGTGGTCGTCGGCGAGGACACCGGGTGACTTGGAGACGGGGAGCCGCGGCTCTGGTGCGCGCTCAGGCTCCGGGGCCGCCCCAGCGGCAGGCGCGGCCGTGACATCGGCAGCATGCTCGGCCGCGACATCGGCGGGCACCGGTGCGTCCGCGCTTGCCGCGGCCGTGTCGTCAGCCTCGACCGCCGCGCCCACTTCGCCCGCAGGTGCGCCATCGGCCGCGGCGTCGCCCGGCTCGCCGGCCTGCTCGCGGTGAACCGCCGCCATCGCGCGCTCCAGCTTGCTCGTCTCGGCCGGCACCAGCTCCTCGATTTCGGCGAGCAGGTCGACCAGCGGTTGCAGCGCCGCCTCGTCGCCCTCGCGCAGCTCGACCTCGAGCTCGGCGAAGCGCTCGATCACCCGGTCGCCCATCACGACCTCCACGTCGTCCACGGAAAGCTCGACGGTCGTGCCGTCCGCCGCGTAGTTCCGCTTCCGGCGCACCTGGCGGACACGCACAAGCTCGTTCAGGGTCGCATCGCCCACGATCGCGATCACCGCGTCGCGGGCCGCGGACTCCGGCCACTCGCCGGCCGCCGTCGCGAGGTCCGCGGGCCCTTCGAGCTCCTCGCGGCGATGCGCGGCGCCGCCGTCGTCCTGGCGGCGCAGCCCCTTGAGCGTGATGATCGTGTCGGCGCCCTTCGTCCGGAAGCGGCCCGCATACCCGGCGCCGAAATCATTCACTACCACCATGACCGCCATGATGGCAAAGGCTATCCCGCCGGACTCAAGGGTGATGATATCCCCTTTCTCTCCCGCATCCTGACCGTTGCCGATGCC